>NZ_JAHUWF010000019.1:0-119165 GCF_019219205.1 Pseudomonas sp. PDM27
GACTCTCGATTCCAGGGCATGGTCAGGCACCTCCTGACCGTATTTCATACCTGTAAACGATGTCTCCGGTTTAAAACGTAAAGGATGTCTCCGGTTTCTACCCGAGCAAGCCCGCTCCCACAGGGGGGGATGGTGTTTACTTCAAGGAATCAGGCCGTCGGCAAGCTCGGTGCCAGCACGCCCTGGCGCTTGCGATGAATCAGGAAGTACGCGCCATAGCACAGCGCAATGAAGCCAAACCCCCAATACAGCGACGGACGCTGGGTTTCATCCAGGGCCAGGAACACGAACAGCGAGCAGCACAGCGTGATGCACATCAGCGGCAATACCGGGAACCACGGTGCGCGGTACTTCAGGTCGCTGAGTTTGCCGCCGTCGCGCAGGTACGCCTTGCGGAACTTGTACTGCGCCAGGGCGATGACGATCCAGGTCACGGTGCCGGACATGCCGCTCACCGCCATCAGCACCATGAACAAGGTGTCGGCGGCGACGAAGCTGGTCATCAGCGACACCAGCGCGAAGCACAGGGTGATGCTCAGCGCCCGCAACGGCACGCCACGCTTGCTCAAGGGCGACAGGCTTTTCGGCGCCATGCCGGTTTTCGACATCGCCCACAGGATGCGCGTCGAGGCATAGAGGCCGGAATTGCCCACCGACAGGATCGCGGTGAGGATCACGAAGTTCATCAGGTCGGCGGCGTAGGGAATGCCAACCATGTCGAACACCTGCACGAACGGGCTTTCCATCAGTCCCGCCTGCTGCCACGGCACAATGGCCGACAGCACCACAATCGCCAGCACGTAGAAAATCAGCACGCGGAACACCACGTTGCGCACGGCGCGGGGAATGCTCTTTTCCGGCTGGTCGGTTTCACCGGCGGCCACGCCCATGATCTCGCAACCCTGGAACGCGTAGACCACGGTCATCATCACCGCGAACACCGCCGACAGACCGTTGGGGAACAGCGAATCACCGATCAGGTTGGTCGCCATCGGTGCCGGTGCGCCGCTGCTCAGGGGCATCACGCCGAAGATCACCAGCACGCCGACCACGATGAAACCGAGAATGGCGGCGACCTTGATCCCCGAGAACCAGTATTCGGCTTCACCGAAAGCGCGGGTGGCCATGGCGTTGATGCCGAACAGCACCACCACGAACAGCGCCGACCAGTACCAGATCGGCACCGCCGGGAACCAGCGGGTCATCAGCATGCCGGCGGCGGTGAATTCCAGGCCGACGGTAGTGGCCCAACTCATCCAGTACACCCAGCCGATCATGAACCCGGTGGCCGGGCCTATGTATTTGGTGGCGTGGGTCTGGAACGAACCGGACACCGGCATCTGCACCGACAGTTCGCCCAGGCAGACCATCACCAGGTACATCAGGAAACCCGCGACCAGGTAAGCCAGGATCGCCCCCACCGGGCCGCCCTGGTTGATGGTCACGCCGGAGCCCATGAACAGCCCGGTGCCGATGACGCCGCCCAGGGACAGCATGAAGATGTGCCGGCTCTTGAGGGCGCGGGTCAGCTGGATGCCTTTTTGCTGGGTGCTGCGATCAGTGTTTTCGTTCATGTCGGCACCTCAGCAGTCAGTGAGGAGCGCAGCGCATGACAGGACGTCACGGCGCAGGGAGGGATCAGCTTTACGGCAATTCATTATTATTATCTCCAATAAGCTTCGAAGACCGCGCTGCGGCGGTTGCGTCGATTATTGGAAAGCCATGTAAGTTCGCGTTGACCGTAAAGATCGAAGTTGTACAAAGTCGTAACAAATTTGTACGTCAGCTCTGCAACAGGCCTTTGAGGGTATCGAGCGAGTGCTGCAATTGCTCATCCAGCGCGTGGCTCATGCGCTGGATGTCCGATTCATCGTTGGCCAACGCCAGGGTTTCCAGCGTCCTCAAGGTGCTGGCCAGGGCGCTGAAACCCAGGGAATCGCAGCTGCCGGCCAGACGGTGCGCCAGTTGCGCGACCTCTGTGCAGTCAGCGGCGGCCATGGCTTCATGCAGCGCATCGCGGTGCTGCAGGATCGAATCGCGCAGCACCGCCAGCAGGCCCTGGACCTTTTGCTCACCGAGCAAGGTGCGATGGGTCTGCAACAGCGGCCAGTCCATCGCTTCATCGCTCATCAGCGCCCCGGCGATGTGAGTACGCCCTTCCAGCACCTGGCGCAGGTTTTCCAGCTTCAAGGGCTTGGCCAGGACGCCGTCCATGCCGGCCTCCAGATAACCGCGCACCAGTGCCGGTTGCACACTGGCGGTCAGGGCGAAAATGCGCGTATGGCGGTTCGGCCCGTCGCTGTGGCGGATCTGCCGGCATAACTCGACACCGCTGATGCCCGGCAGATGCACGTCCAGCAACAGCAAGTCGAAAACCTGCGTCGCGCAGTGTTGCAGCGCCTGCTCCGCGTCGTCGGCGAGCCATACCCGGTGACCGTCTCGCTGCAGCAAACCCTTGGCCACTTCGCGGTTGAGCGCCACGTCTTCGACCACCAGGATATCCAGTGCCGGCCCCGCCGCCCGAACCGGCGGGGCCTCAGCCACGCCGCTGGCCGGCTGCAAGGACAGCTCGAACCAGAAACAACTGCCGCGCCCCTCTTCGCTGTCCACGCCGATGCAGCCGCCCATCTGTTCCACCAGGTGTTTGCAGATCGCCAACCCCAACCCGGTGCCACCAAAACGTTGCGCGACTTCTTCGCTGGCCTGGGTGAAACGCTCGAAAATCTTCGCCTGCATCGCCGGGGCAATGCCGATGCCGTCGTCAGTGACACTGACCCGCAGCCGCTGCCCCGCCTGTTCGCCGGTTTCGCTGAGAAGCGCCACCTGGACACTGACTTCGCCGCCTTCGGTGAACTTGATCGCGTTGGCCAGCAGGTTGCTCAGCACCTGGCGCAGGAACTGCTCGGCGCCGTGGTGATGTTCGGCGATCCGCTGGTCGACCCGGCAACTGAGGATCGTGTCGTTGTTCAACGCTCGCGGTTCCAACAGCGTCAGCACTTCGTCGAGCAACTGGCGCAGCGAGAAATCCACCGGCTCGGGATGGCTGACGCCCTCCTCCAGCTTGGCGAAATACAGCACTTCGTTGAGGATCGTCAGCAAGCCTTCGCCGGCCTTGTGCAAGGCATCCAGGCGTTTACCGTCCCGGGCATCCAGGCGCGCGCCGCGCAACAGTTCGGCCATGCCGAGGATGCCGTTTAGGGGCGTGCGCAGTTCGTGGCTCATGGTCGCCAGAAACCGCGATTTGGCCAGGTTGGCCGCTTCCGCTTCATCCTTGGCGCGCATCAGGCTGGCGGTGCGGCGCTCGACCATTTTCAGCAGCTCGTCACGGTTGTCCTGCAAGGCCAGGCGATCGCTTTCCCGGCGCTCGATGTCGTGCAGGATCGCCCGGCGCATGTCGTCCAGGGCATGGGCGACGGTGTCGATTTCGTCACTGCCGCGGCGCTTGTCCAGTTGCAGGGGTTCCTGCCATTCACCGGCAGCGATGCGCCGGGCGAACTCGGCCATGACTTTCAGGTGCCGGGTCACCAAGCGATAGAACAAGCCCGACAACGCCACGGCCAGCCCGCAGAGAAACACCGCCATCCACAACAGGCTGGTCAAGCCGGTGGCGTAGAGACGCTGGTACACCGCCCCCAGGTCGGTGCTGACTTCCAGTTCACCCAGGTGGCGCAACGGGCCGGACGGCGGCTGATAGTCCAGGGCAAAGCGCTCGATACGCAGCGGACCGACCGGCTCGGGATTGCCCTGTATCAGGTCGAAATCGGCGCTGGTCAAGTGCACCCGCGCGACGTCGGAGAAGTCCACCAGCCCGCGCAACTGCACGTTCAACTGCTCCTGGTTCAAGTCCCACAGGCTGCGTTCCAGGCTGGCCAGATAGCCGGCGCGGATCAGTTCCATGCGCGAATCGATGTCGCGCATTTCCCGTCGATACTCGATGTACAGTTGCACGCTGCTGGCCAGCATGGTGAAGCACAGACTGAACAACAGAATGAACAGCAACAGGCGTCGCAACAGTCCACCGGGACGGGCACGAATCATTGCGCATCCGCCGGCAGGTTGATCATGTCGCGGTAGGTCACTTCGCTTTCGTTGAGCCAGCGCTCGATGTCGCCGGCATCGACCATGCGCTGCAACTGCGCATTAATCTCGGGCATGCGATTGGCCAGTGGCGAGCGCCGCGACACGGCGACCCGCAGATAGTCCACGCTCAAGGCCCTGGGCAAGGCGACGATGTCCTGGCCGCCGGGCAGGTTTTCCACGTACAACTGGCCGGTGCGCCGCTCCTGGGTGATGAAGTCGATGCGCCCGCGAATCAGCTTGCCGAAGTTCTGGTGGCTGTCGGACACCCATTCGATGTTGTTGTTGCGCGCGACCATGCGATCGAACTCCACCCCGTAGCTCTCACCGAACAACAGGCCGCCACGGTAATGGGCCAGGTCGTCCAGTTGCTCGAATTTCACCGGGTGTTGACGGTTGATGAACAGCGCCACTTCTTCACGCAATACCGGCACCGTCGAGAACAGCATGCTCTGCTCCCGTTGCGCGGTGCTGTAGGCCAGCACCACATCGACCCGACCTTCGGCGGCGTCCAGCAGGCAGCGTTTCCAGTTGCCCAGCACGACCATCTCGACTTCGTACCCCAACTGACCGAACAGGTTTTTCACCACGCTCGGCGCCAGGCCACGCACCTGTTTGCCATCGCTCCAGGAAATCGGCGGGTACACCGGGTAATCGCAATAACGAACTTTGTCCGCCGCAACGGCATGGCCGGCCATCAGCAGCGCCAGCAGGCAAAGCCAGCGCGCCATCCGGTTCAGGCCGCCACGCCGGCGGTGAACAGGTAACCGGCGCCGTGAATGGTGATGATCAACTGCGGTTCAGCCGGATCGTCGTGCAACTTGCGACGCAGGCGTCCGACCAGCACGTCGATGGAGCGGTCGTTGGGCACCCATTCGCGGTTGCGGATCTGGTCCATCAACTGGTCGCGGCTGAGGGTGTGGCCGCTGTTGCGCAGGAATACGCTGAGCAACTGGTATTCGCCGTGGGTCAGCAGGGTTTCGTTGCCCGATGGATCGATCAGGCGACGGCGGTCGGTGTCCAGCGCCCAATCGGCAAACTGCTTGACCGGTTTGGCCAGCGCAACGGCCGGCTGTGGTATTTGCGCATGACGTACCCGGCGAATCAGGTTTTTCGCCCGGGACACCAGTTCCCTTGGATTGAGGGGTTTGATCACATAGTCATCGGCGCCGCATTCGAGGCCGACGATGCGGTCGATTTCGTCGTTGCGCCCGGTGATCAGGATGATCCCGACCTCCGAACGCACCCGCAATTCGCGGGTCAGGGTCAGGCCGTCCTTGCCCGGCAGGCGGATGTCGAGCATCACCAGGTCGACGCTCTGGCTGGCGAGGAAGGTTTCCGCCAGTTCCGCCGTGGAGGCGCAATGGACGTCGTAGCCTTCCTGGGACAGGTAGGCGTGCAGCAGATCGCGAATCAGCGGATCGTCATCGACGATCAGTACCCGAGGAGTCATCGCTTGGTGTCCGGCTCAGGCCCGAAGGCCAGTTTCTTATTAGAGTGTTTTCCCGCATCGGCGCCAGAGAGTATCCAGTGTTGAACAACTGATCAACAGTCGCTCGTCTGCACGCAAAAGCGCTGGCGTCCACCGGCCTGCAAACCATCGACCCAGGCCTCGCAAATCTGGATGCCCTGCTCCGGGGTAAAGGTCCCGGGGTTCAGCCCGGACTCCAGCCACAGGCCATCGAGCAAGGCGCTGAGGCTGATGGCGGCGAGGTCGGCGTCGAAGTTTTCCCAGCCCTCTTCCTGGGCCAGTTCCGCCAGCACCTTGCGCAGGATGGCGCGATACTCGCCATAGGAATGGTCGTGGGCCTTGTTGATCGCCTCGGCGGTTTTCACCGCGCCCCAGAACGCCAGCCATGCATCGATCAGTTGCGGATCGAGCAGTTCGGCGGAAAACGAACCGCGGAAAAACGCCGACAACCGCTCCCGGGCATTCGGTGCGGCCTGTTCCATGGCGTCGCGCAACAGGGTCATGACCCGCCCGGTGATTGCCATGTAGGCCTCGGCCACCAGTTCATCCTTGCCGGAATAGTGATGGCTGATCAGCCCCACCGAGACCCCGGCCTCGGCGGAAATCTTGCGGATCGACGCGCCCTGGAAGCCGTGACGCTTGAGGCACACCAGCGTCGCCTCGATCAGGTTGGCTTTGCGCAACTCCGGTTCCATGCGGGAAAAACGGGCTTCCTGGTTCATGGGCGACACGCTCCTTGGTTCAATCGTTTGGGCCGGCGCGGGTTGGCGGCGGGCTGAACGACTGTACAGCAAGAGTGGGCCTTGTCTCCAGTCAGATGCCAGTCTGGTAGACCGTGGCGCGCCCTTCGCGAGCAGGCTCGCTCCCACAGTTGATCCCCCTGTGGGAGCGAGCCTGCTCGCGAAGGGCCAGTCCAAACAACCGAGAATCCGGATCAGTCGCGGTAACCCGGCGCCACCCGATCCAGCATCCGCAACAACGCCGCCCAGGCCAGTTGCATGGCATCCGGATCGTTCAACTCCCCTTCCTCCAACGGCCGCCCCGGATCATTGAACTGCCGCTCGGTATGCGCGCAGACCTCATGTGACGGCAAAACAACTTCACCGGCAGCTTGCGCGGCCAACTGGATTTCACAGGCCTTTTCCAGGTAGTACATGCGCAGGAACGCCTGGCTCACCGTCTCGCCAACCGTCAGCAACCCGTGATTGCGCAGCATCAGGACCGATTTGTCGCCCAGGTCCGCCACCAGCCGTTGTTGCTCGCTCAGGTCCAGCGCCACCCCTTCGTAGTCGTGATAGGCAACGCGGCCGTAGAACTCCATGGAAATCTGATTGACCGGCAACAACCCGCACTTCAACGCCGCCACCGCACACCCGGATTTGGTGTGGGTATGCAGCACGCACTGCGCGTCTTCCCGAGCGCCATGGATCGCACTGTGAATCACGAAACCCGCCGGGTTGACCGGGTACGGCGACGACTCCACAGCGTGGCCATCGAGGTCGATCTTCACCAGGTTGGATGCGGTGATTTCGTCGAACATCAGCCCGTAGGGGTTGATCAGAAAGTGATGCTCCGGCCCCGGAATGCGCACCGAGATGTGGGTGAAGATCAAATCGGTCATGCGAAAGTGCGCAATCAAGCGGTAGCAGGCCGCCAGTTCCTCACGCAGGCGCTGCTCGGTGGCGCTGCGTTCAGGGGCCAGGTGGCTGGCGATTTTATTCATTGTCGTGGTTCTCCAGGCTGATCGGCTGGGCAGACAGTAAGGCTGGACGCTTGGACACGTCCAGCCATCCGCGTTTATTTACTGGCCCAGGCGTTGAAGCGTTCTTCCAGCTCTTCGCCATGATCGACCCAGAAGCCGACGTTCATCGACAACGCGCCCTTGAGGTTCTGCGGCGCGGTGGGTACCCATTGCGCCAGCTTGTCATCCAGCCGTGCAGCGGCCTGGATGTTGGTCGGGCCGTAGGGGATCTGCTGTACGTAGTTGACCTGGGCGTCCGGCTGGTTGGCGAAGGCGATGAATCGCTTGGCCTGGTCCACGTGCCTGGAGCCTTTGATGATCGCCCAGTAGTCCATGCCGTACAGGCTGCCGGGCCAGACCAGGCCGAGGTGACTGCCTTTCTGCGCGGCGTCGGCGATGCGTCCGCTGTAGGTCGAGGTCATCACCACGTCGCCGGCGGTCAGCCACTGCGGCGGTTGCGCGCCCGCCTCCCACCACTGGATGTAAGGCTTGAGTTCAGTGAGCTTGGCGAATGCCCGGTCCACGCCTTGCGGGGTGCCGAGTACTTTGTAGACGTCTTCGGTCTTGACCCCGTCCGCCAGCAGGGCGAATTCCAGGTTGTACACCGCACGTTTGCGCAGCCCGCGCTTGCCGGGGGTTTTCTTCACGTCCCAGAAGTCTGCCCACGAGGTCGGGGCCTGGGCCAGTTTGTCGGTGTCGTAGGCAATCGCCACGCTCCACACCAGCGCCGCGGAACCGCATTCCTGTGCCGCTTCGGGGATCAACTGGTCGGCGTGGCCCAGGCGGGTCCAGTCCAGGCGCTCGTACATGCCCTCCTCGCAGCCGCGCATCAGGTCCGGGCCTTCGATCTGCACCACGTCCCAGTCGACGTTGCCGGTGTCGACCATCACTTTGATCTTGGCCATCTCGCCGTTGTATTCGCTCTGGATCACCTTGCTTTGATCCACGGCGGCGAAGGGTTGAAAGAACGCCACGTCCTGGGCTTTTTGTCCGGCTCCGCCGTATCCGACCACCACCATGTCCGATGCTGCCTGAGCGCTGCCCAGGCCCATGGCCACGGACAACACCAAGGGATAAAAACCGTGCTTGAGCGTGTGCGATTTCATCAAGGGTTCCTCTTGCAGGTGCCGCCCGGACAGAGGCCGGTGCAGCCCTTTTTATTGTTGTGAGGTACGGCCCGGGAGCGGGCTCGAAATGAAATTACTCCACGCCATAGTAAAATAACAAGTTGATTTTTTACTGAAGGTAAATTTCTATAGCGCAATAATAACAACCGAAAACCTGATGCCTCTGTAGGAGCGAGCCTGCTCGCGATGGACCTGAGAACGCCGCGGGGTGCCAGGTACCCAGCGTTATCGTTAACGTCCATCGCGAGCGAGCTCGCTCCTACACAGGTCAGCCTGCCTGGAGTACCCGCACCATGCCGACCTCGACACCTGCCTTCGCGCACCTGTTCGAACCCCTGGAAATCCGTGGCAAGCGCCTGAAAAACCGCATCATGTCCAGCGGTCACGACACCTCGATGCCCACCGACAATCTGGTCAACGAGCAATTGATCGCCTACCACCGGGCGCGTGCCGAAGGCGGTGCCGGGCTCATCGTGCTGCAAGTGGCCGGTGTGCACGACAGTGCGCGCTACACCTCCCATGTGCTGATGGCCACCGACGATGCGTGCATCGAGGGCTACCGCAAACTGGCGCAAACCTGCCATGCCCACGGCACCGTGGTGTTGTCCCAGGTGTTCCATCCGGGGCGGGAGATCATGGAGTCCAGCGATGGCCTGCTGGCGGTGGCCTACTCGGCCTCGTCAGTGCCCAACGAACGTTTCCGGGTGATGCCCCGCGCCCTCGATCAGGCCATGATCGACGAGATCGTCGCCGGTTATGCCGCTGCCGCCCGCCGCCTGCATCAGGCCGGGATCGATGGCGTCGAAGTGGTTGCCAGCCATGGTTACCTGCCGGCGCAATTCATCAATCCGCGGGTCAACCGGCGCACCGATGGTTACAACGGCGAGTTGGATCAGCGCTTGCGCTTCCTGCGCGAAGTCATCCAAGCCGTGCGGGCGGCGACCGACGAGCAGTTCATCATCGGCCTGCGCATTTCCGCCGACGAGCGCGACCCCGAAGGCCTGACCGAAGACGAATCCCTAGCCGCCGTACAGTCACTGCAAGCGCAGCTCGACTACGTGCACATCGTCGCCGGGACTTCGGCTTCCCTTGGCGGCGCGGTGCATATCGTGCCACCCATGGCGATCGAAGCGGCGTATCTGGCTAAAGAAGCCGGGACGTTCAAGGCCGGTTTGAACATTCCGCTGTTCGTCACCGGGCGCATCAACCAGCCCCAGGAAGCCGAGCTGATTCTGGCTCGCGGCCAAGCCGATGTGTGCGGCATGACCCGGGCGCTGATCTGCGATCCGCAGATGCCCAACAAGACCGACACCGGCCGGGTCGAAGACGTGCGCGCGTGCATTGCCTGCAATCAGGCGTGCATCGGGCACTTCCACAAGGGCTTGCCGATTTCCTGCATCCAGCACCCGGA
Source organism: Pseudomonas sp. PDM27 (assembly GCF_019219205.1). Classification (NCBI taxonomy): domain Bacteria; kingdom Pseudomonadati; phylum Pseudomonadota; class Gammaproteobacteria; order Pseudomonadales; family Pseudomonadaceae; genus Pseudomonas; species Pseudomonas sp. PDM27. The sequence continues at coordinate 9,828 of NZ_JAHUWF010000019.1, forward strand.
AACCGGTCGCGAGCTGATCTTCGGCGAACGCCAACAAGCGCCACAACGCAAACGCATCATGATCGCCGGCGGTGGCCCGGCCGGGATGAAAGCCGCCACCGTCGCGGCCCAACGCGGCCATGAGGTGACGTTGTACGAAGCCAACTCGCAATTGGGCGGCCAGGTGTTGCTCGCGCAGTTGCTGCCACGGCGCAGTGAGTTTGGCGGCGCGAGCACCAACCTGCAGCGGGAAATGCAGCTGGCCGGCGTGCGCGTGGTGCGCAACACGCGGGTCGACCGGGCACTGGTGGAGCAGGAAAAACCGGACATGGTGATCGTCGCCACCGGTGCCGAGCCCTACTGGCCAAGCTTCGAGCGTGGCGGTGAGTTGCAGGTGGTGGACGCCTGGCAGGTGTTGCGCGACGAGGTACAGATCGGCCGTTCGGTGGTGGTGGTCGACTGGCGCTGCGACTGGATCGGCCCGGGCATCGCCGAGCGCCTGGTGCGTGCCGGGCATCAGGTGCAACTGGCGGTCAACGGCACCCATTGCGGGGAGAACCTGCCGCTGTACGTGCGCGATCAACTGGCCGGCGAACTGCATAAACTGGGCGTGCCGATCACGCCGTACGCGCGGCTGTATGGCTGCGATGACAACACGGTCTACCTGCAACACACCGCCAGCGGCGAGCCGATGCTGATGGAGAACATCGATACGCTGGTGCTGTGCCAGGGTCATCAACCGGTGGATACCCTGGGCGCCGAGCTGCAAGGGCTGGTGGAGTTTCGCCGCATCGGCGACTGCCTGGCGCCGCGCACCGCCGAAGAAGCGATTTATGAAGGGCTGAAAGTCGCGTGGGAGCTTTAAGGCTGTTTATACTCCGGGGCTTAGACGGCTAACACCACCCCTGTAGGAGCGAGCCTGCTCGCGATGAACCCGAGAACACCGCTGGGTGTCAGGCTTCCAGCGTTATCGTTGGCGACCATCGCGAGCAGGCTCGCTCCTACAGGGATTTGCGCCACTCCTCCCGGTTCGGATTTGACCATGAGCAACAACAGCAAGACCCCGCCCGCCCCTGGCAACGCCGAACCGCATTTCCTCGGCACACGCATTCGCGGCCTGCGCAAACGCCGGGGCATGACCCTGGCGGAACTGGCGCAACAGAGCGAACTCACGGCCGGCTACATCAGCCAGCTGGAGCGCAACCTCGCCTACCCGTCGATTCCGGCGCTGTTCAACATTGCCCGCAGCCTCGGTGTCACCATCCAGTGGTTCTTCGCCAGTGAAGCGGTCACCGCCCCCGAAGACGATGGCGTCGTGGTGCGCAAGAACAGCCGCCTGAACGTGCATTACGAAGACGGCATCGTCGACCAGTTGCTGACGCCACAAGCCAATCGCCAACTGGAAATGCTCCACTCACGGTTCCCGCCCGGCACCTACAGCCAGCAAAGCTACAGCCACGAAGGCGAAGAAGCCGGATTTCTGCTGTCCGGCAGTTTCGAACTGTGGGTTGGCGAACGCCATTTCCAGCTCAATGAAGGCGACAGCTTCAGCTTTTCCAGCCAGGAACCGCACCGCTACGGCAACCCCGGCGATGTGGACGCTGTAGTGATCTGGGTGATTACGCCGCCGACGTTTTAACGCCGGCCGCGCCCGATGGGCTGCGCGACACTCGCACGCTTGAGGGTGTCGCTCGGCAGTTCCTTGAACAGCGCGCGATAGCTGCTGGAAAACCGCCCCAGGTGCCAGAACGACCAGTGCATCGCCACTTCGGCCACGGTGGTTTGCGTCGGCGTGCGGCTGAGCAGCTCGCGGCGGGCGCTGTTGAGGCGGCGCAGGCGCAGCCATTGGGTCGGCGCCATGCCGGTGTAGGTCTTGAACGCATGCTGCAACTGACGCAGTGAAACCCCGGCCACCTGGGACAGTTCCAGCAGGTTGAGGTGTTCTTCCGGGGTATCCGCCGCCCATTCCCCTACCCGCTTCATGATCGCCCGCTCTCCGGCACGGCGCTGCAATGCGCCCTGGTCGAGACCGACACAGGCGTTGTCGAGAATGAACAGGCAGTCTTCCAGCAATTGCTGGGTCAGCGCTTCGCGGCTCGGTGGATCGAAGGTCTGCGACAGCCGCGTCAGGGTCCCGCTGAGCCAGCGGCAGAACAGCGCGTTCTGCTGCGAGTTGAGCGGCGCCATGAACAGCCCTTCGAGCCGGGCGATGTCGAGGCTGTGGCGTTTTACGAACTCCGGCCCGAACACCACGGCGATTTCCTGGTAGTTCTCCGGGGTGATCCAGATGTTGCGACTTTCGCCATTCAATACGTACAGCGCGTTGTCGCCGCGATCGAAACAGAACGACAACGAGCCCTGGGGCGCACTGAAATTCTGCTCGACCCGGGTGTTCATCGACTCTTCGTAAATCTCCACGCCCTGCAGATCCAGATAGCGCACCAGCCCCGCGAAATGCCCCGGCGACATCTGCTGGTAATGCTGAGTCCAACCCGGTGTGGCGCGGATTTGCTCGGCGACATCGGCGGTGTTGAAGGCTTGGACCTGGAGGGCGTTGGAACCTGTCATGGGGCGACCTTACGCACTCTTTTGGTGCGCTTTGTGCTGCTTAAAGTGGATAGATGGAACCGCAAGGGTCGCCCAAGATAGACCTCAACGCGCTACAGGGGAAGTGTCCGGCGGATGAAACCGGCCTCTCCTGGCGTTAATAAAACCAATAACGAGGTCTTTATGAATGTCCCTTTCGATCAGCTGTTCACTTGGCTGAAAGATCACAAGATTACCGAAGTTGAGTGCGTTGTCAGCGACCTGACCGGCATTGCACGCGGCAAAATTGCACCGACCAACAAGTTCCTGCATGAGCGAGGCATGCGCCTGCCGGAAAGTGTCCTTCTGCAAACGGTAACCGGGGACTTTGTCGACGACGACATCTACTACGACCTGCTCGACCCGGCCGACATCGACATGGTCTGCAAGCCGGACGCCGACGCCGTCTACGTGGTGCCATGGGCCATCGAGCCGACCGCCATCGTGATCCACGACACCTTCGACAAGTTCGGCAACCCGATCGAGCTGTCGCCGCGCAACGTGCTGAAGAAAGTCCTGCAGCTGTACACCGACAAAGGCTGGCGGCCGATTGTCGCGCCGGAAATGGAGTTCTACCTGACCCAGCGCTGCGAAGACCCGGACTTGCCACTCAAGGCGCCGATGGGCCGTTCGGGCCGTGCCGAAAGCGGTCGCCAGTCGTTCTCCATCGACGCGGCCAACGAATTCGATCCGCTGTTCGAAGACGTCTACGACTGGTGCGAACTGCAAGGCCTGGACCTCGACACGCTGATCCACGAAGACGGCCCGGCGCAGATGGAAATCAACTTCCGTCATGGCAACGCACTGGACCTGGCCGACCAGATCACCGTGTTCAAGCGCACCATGCGTGAAGCGGCGCTCAAGCACAACGTGGCGGCAACCTTCATGGCCAAGCCGGTCGGCGACGAGCCTGGCAGCGCCATGCACATTCACCAGAGCGTGGTGGACATTGCCACCGGCCAGCCGATCTTCGCCGATGCCGATGGCAACATGAGCGAGCTGTTCCTGCATCACATCGGTGGCTTGCAGAAGTACATCCCGAAAGTGCTGCCGATGTTCGCGCCGAACGTCAACTCGTTCCGCCGCTTCCTGCCGGACACCTCGGCACCGGTGAACGTCGAATGGGGCGAAGAAAACCGCACCGTCGGCCTGCGCGTACCGACGTCCAGCCCGGACGCCATGCGCGTGGAAAACCGCCTGCCGGGCGCCGACGCCAACCCGTACCTGGCCATCGCCGCCAGCCTGCTGTGCGGTTACCTGGGCATGGTCGAGCGCATCGAGCCGAGTGCCGCGGTACAGGGTCGCGCCTATGAGCGTCGTAATCTGCGCCTGCCGATCACCATCGAAGACGCCCTGACCCAGATGGAAGAGTGCGACACCATCAGCCGCTACCTGGGCAGCAAGTTCGTACGGGGCTACGTCGCAGTCAAACGCGCCGAGCACGAGAACTTCAAGCGCGTGATCAGTTCGTGGGAGCGTGAGTTCCTGATGCTCAGCGTCTAAGGCCCCCGCTGTTCTCAAGGGCCCCTTCGCGAGCAGGCTCGCTCCCACAATTGGAATGCATTCCCCTGTGGGAGCGAGCCTGCTCGCGAAGACGGCCGCTCAAACACCAAAGAATCGCCTGAAGAATCCAATAATTCCAAGAAGGTATCGATATGCGTCTATTGAAATCCATGGTCCCGCTCGCCCTGGCAACCTTGTTCAGCGCCATTGCCCAGGCTCAACCCCAGGTCAGTGTCTACAACTGGACCGACTACATCGGCGAAACCACCCTCGCCGACTTCCAGGCCAAGACCGGGATCAAGGTGATCTACGACGTTTTCGATTCCAACGAAACCCTGGAAGGCAAGCTGCTTGCCGGTCGCACCGGGTATGACGTGGTCGTGCCGTCGAACCACTTCCTCGCCCGCCAGGTAAAGGCCGGCGCGTTCCTCAAACTGGATCGCGAGCAGTTGCCGAACTTCAAGAACCTGGACCCGAAACTGCTGGCTTTGCTTGAGAAAAACGATCCGGGCAACGCCCACTCGGTGCCCTACCTGTGGGGCACCAACGGCATCGGCTACAACGTCGACAAGGTCAAGGCCGTACTGGGCATCGACAAGATCGACTCCTGGGCCGTGCTGTTCGAACCGGAAAACATCAAGAAGCTCAGCGCCTGCGGCGTGTCGATGATGGACTCGGCGGACGAAGTGTTCCCGGCGGTCCTCAACTACATGGGCATGGACCCGCGCAGCGAAAACCCCGAAGACTTCAAGAAGGCCGAAGCCAAGCTGCTGCAGATCCGTCCCTACATCACCTACTTCCACTCCTCCAAGTACGTCTCGGACCTGGCCAACGGTGACATCTGCGTGGCGTTCGGTTACTCGGGCGACGTGTTCCAGGCCGCCAACCGCGCCAAGGAAGCCAACAACGGCGTGAACATCGCCTACGCCATTCCCAAGGAAGGCGCCAACCTGTGGTTCGACCTGCTGGCCATCCCCGCCGACGCCAGCAATCCGAAAGAAGCCCACGCCTTCATCAACTACCTGCTGGACCCGCAAGTGATTGCCAAGGTCAGCGCATCGGTCGGCTACGCCAACCCGAACCCGGCCGCCAAGCAGTACATGGACCCCGAGCTGGTCAGCAACCCCGAGGTGTATCCGCCCCAGGAAGTCCTCGACAAACTCTACATCTCCACCACGCCGCCACAGTCGATCATGCGCCTGATGACCCGCTCGTGGAGCAAAGTGAAGTCCAACAAATGAATCAGTACACCCAGGAACACACCCACTCCTATTACGCGGCGTCCGCCAAGGGCATGAGGCAGCGTCCCGCGCTGGCCTCGGACCTGGTGGCCGATGTCTGCGTGGTCGGCGCGGGTTTCACCGGCATCAACACCGCCATCGAACTGGCCCAGCGCGGGCTCTCGGTGGTCCTGCTGGAGGCCCGACGGATTGGCTGGGGCGCCAGCGGGCGCAATGGCGGCCAGTTGATACGCGGCATCGGCCATGACGTCAGCGGCTTTGCCAAACATGTGGGCGCCGAAGGCGTGCAGTACCTGGAACAGGCCGGGGTCGAATCGGTGCAAGTCGTGGCCCATCGTATCCGCGAACACGGCATTGATTGCGACCTGCGCTGGGGCTTCTGCGAACTGGCCAACACCCCGGCACATTTTGCCGGGCTGAAGGCCGAACACGCCGAACTGCTCGAGTCCGGTTACGCCCATGAAACGCGCCTGATCGAACCTGGCCAGATCCGCGAGCACGTGGTGGACTCCGGCGTTTACGCGGGCGGCCTGGTCGACATGGGCTCGGGCCACCTGCATCCGCTGAACCTGGCACTGGGCGAAGCGCAAGTCGCCGAGTCCCTTGGCGTGCAGATCTTCGAGCAAAGCCCGGTGCTGGAGTTGATCCACGGCAGCACGGTGCAGGTGCGCTGTGCCGGTGGCACCGTGCGTGCGGCCACACTGGTGCTCGCTTGCAATGCCCATCTGGAAGAGCTGGAACCGAAGCTCAGCGGCAAGGTACTCCCGGCCGGCAGCTACATCATCGCCACCGAACCCTTGTCGGAAGACGCCGCCCGGCAACTGATCCCGCACAACGTCGCGCTGTGCGACCAGAAAGTCGGCCTGGATTACTACCGGCTCTCGGCTGACCGGCGTCTGTTGTTCGGCGGTGCCTGTCATTACTCGGGGCGCGACCCGGCGGATATCGCTGCCTACATGCGCCCGCAGATGCTCAAGGTGTTCCCGCAACTGGCCAAAACGCGCATCGACTATCAGTGGGGCGGCATGATCGGCATCTCGGCCAACCGCTTCCCGCAGGTCGGGCGCCTGAGCCAGCACCCGAACGTGTTCTACGCCCAGGGCTACTCCGGCCATGGCCTGAACGTGACCCACTGGTGCGCGAAATTGTTGGGCGAAGCGATCCATGCCGGACACAGCAAAGGCTTCGACGTGTTCAGCGCCGTGCCGCACATGACCTTCCCCGGCGGACGCGCCCTGCGCTCGCCGCTGCTGGCCCTTGGCATGTTCTGGTATCGGATGCGGGAAATGCTGGGTTGACACAATCCTCCAGAAAGGCAGATTCATCCTGTGGGAGCGAGCCTGCTCGCGAAGACGGTTTAGCAGCCAGAGAATGGGCTACCTGATAAACCGCTTTCGCGAGCAGGCTCGCTCCCACAATGCTTTGGGCAACATCCGGTACGCCCTCCATCCCCTTGTTTCGACTTTCGATTTGCTCAATCGCGAGGCACTTCTATATTGAGGGGGTGCTCTGAATTTCCTGCCTCTTGTTGAGCTTGACCCATGGCAACTACCGATCAGCTGATCATCTGCGAGCACTGCGACAGCGTTTACCAGAAAGTCACGCTCGCCAAACATCAGAAAACCTTGTGTACGCGCTGCGGCGGCGTGCTGCAGCGCTATAACGGCCTGACAGTGGAACAGCGTCTGGCACTGACCTTCACCGCATTGATGCTGTGGATTTTCGCCAATTTCTATCCCGTGATGAGCATCAGCCTCAAAGGCTCGAAGCACAGCGCCACCCTCTGGGACTCGGTGCTGGCCCTGAGCCTGGGGCCTATCACCTTCATCGCCATGGTGGCGGCGATCGCCATGATCATCGCGCCGATCTTCCAGTTGTTGCTGTTGATCTGGGTGCTGGGCTTCGCACTGGCCGGACAACGCTCACCGGGCTTCAAGCTCTGCATGCGCTGGCTGGAAACCCTGAGGCCCTGGAGCATGCTCGAAGTCTGCCTGCTGGGCGCCATGGTCGCCGTGATCAAACTCGCCGGGTTGCTTGATGTGCTGCCCGGTATCGGGTTGTTTGCCCTGGCCGTGTTGAGCCTGATGATGATCCGCATCGCCGGGCGCGACATCCGCGAACTATGGGACATTGTATGAGCACGCCTCCGTACGCCGACGAGCTCAACCTGTGCCTGTGTCACACCTGCGGCCTGGCTTGCGACATGACTGGCGAACCTCACGAATGCGAGCGTTGCGGTGCGCCGCTGCACCGGCGCAAAACCAATTCGCTGACCCGCACCTGGGCCTACATGATCGCGGCCCTGGTGTTTTACATCCCGGCCAACCTGTTGCCGGTGATGAACACCGAAATGGTCGGCCATGGTGCCGACAGCACGATCATGAGCGGCGTGCTGGAGTTCTGGGAAGCCGGGGCCTGGGACATCGCCCTGATCATTTTCATTGCCAGTATCGCGGTGCCGGGCATCAAGTTCGTCGCCATCACCTTGCTGCTGGTCACCGTGCAACGCGACAGCGAGTGGGCACGCAAAGAGCGTTCGACGCTGTACCGCTTCGTCGAGGTCATCGGCTACTGGTCGATGCTCGATGTGATAGTCGTGGCCCTGGTGGCCTCGCTGGTGAAATTCCAGGCCCTGGCCGACATCGAGCCGCGCCTGGGCATTCTGTTTTTCGGTCTGGTTGTGGTGTTCACCATGCTCTCGGCAATGAGTTTCGATCCACGCATGATCTGGGATAAAGAGCGGGAAAACCCACACAATGAGGAGGTCACGGATGAAGTCGCAAGCCACTGACGGGCCGCAAGCCCCTGGGCAGGCACCGATCAAGACCCGCCGTTTCAGCGTTTCGCTGGTCTGGATCGTGCCGATCGTCGCGGTGCTGGTGGGTATTTCGCTGGTGGTTCACAGCATTCTGCAGCAAGGCCCGACCATCGTTGTGACGTTCAAGACAGGGAGCGGCCTGACCGCGAATAAAACCGAGGTCAAGTACCGTAATGTGGTGATTGGCCAAGTCTCGGATGTAGAACTGAGCGATGACCAGAAGAGTGTCAACGCCACCATCAAGCTGGCCAAGCAGGCCGAAAGCTTTACCCGCGAGGATTCGCAGTTCTGGGTCGTGCGACCGCGCATTGGCGCGGGTGGCGTGTCCGGTATCGATACGCTGCTGTCGGGCGATTACATCGGTGCCGATATCGGCCAGGCCAACGGCCGGGCAAAACGCTTCACGGGGCTGGAAAACCCGCCGCCCATCACCTACGGCGAGCCGGGCAAGCGCTTCACCCTGTTCACCCAGGACCTGGGGTCACTGGATATCGGCTCCCCGGTCTACTACCGCAAGATCCCGGTGGGTCAGGTGGTGGCCTACGCGCTGGACCCGGATGGCAAAGGCGTGAACATCGAGCTGTTCATCCACGCTCCCAACGACAAGTACGTTACCGAAAACACGCGTTTCTGGAATGCCAGTGGCATTGACGTGAACGTCGGTGCCAACGGCTTTGCGGTCAAGACCGAATCGTTGTCCTCCCTGCTGGTGGGCGGCATTGCCTTCCGCGCACCCGACTACAGCCCAGGCGATAAACCGGCCGCTGCGGAATACGCCTACGAACTGTTCGACGACCAGCAAACCGCCCTCGCCCCACCAAACGGCAAGCCGCAGTACCTGGCCATGCGCTTCGACCAGGCAATGCGCGGGCTCAAGGTCGATGCGCCGGTGGAGTTCCTCGGTGTGGAAATCGGCAAGGTGGTGTCGGTCAATCTGGATTACGACGAGAAGCTTCGTTCCTTTCCGGTCAACGTCGGCATCGTGATTTACCCGCAACGCCTGGGCAGGGCGCACGACAAGATGCTCAAGGCGCTCAATCATGACCCCAATGACGAAGCGGGTGGCGTACGCCTGATCGGCACCTTTATCGACAACGGCCTGCGTGCCCAGGCGCGCACGGGCAACTTCCTGACCGGCCAGTTGTACATCGCCCTGGATTTCTACCCCAAGGCAGAAAAAGTCGCTTTCGATGCAACGGCGCGCCCGGTCATGATTCCAACCATTGCTGGCAGCCTCGAGCAATTGCAGGAAAAACTCGAAGCCATGGTCGACAAGATCAACAAACTGCCGATCGAGCGAATCGCCGGCAATCTCGATGGCAATCTCGTCGAGCTGCGCAAGGGCATGATGCAATTCAACGGCAAGATCCTGCCTGGCGTGCAAACCACGCTGTCGGACTTCAGCAAGACGATGGAAACCGCCAATACGACCTTGCAATCCGCCGGTTCGACCTTGGCCGCCGACTCGCCGCAACGGGAAAAACTGGATCAGACCCTGGATGAACTGGGACGCACGTCGAGATCCTTGCGTGATCTATCGGATTACCTGGGACGGCATCCGGAATCGCTGCTTCGCGGCCGCCCGAACAATGCCCCGCCCATTGATCTGCAAGGGCCACCGCGCAATTGAGCACAGGAGCAACACCCATGGCTTTTCCGCTGAAGTTCACAGTGTTCACCGCGTTGTTGCTGCTCGCCGCTTGCCGCAGTGACCCGATTCAGTTCCACACCCTGACCCCCGCCCAGGTGGGCGATCATTCCAGGACCACCGTCGGGGTGATCCAGGTCGAGACGCTTAGCTTGCCGCCCCAGGTCGATCGTGCGCAGATCGTCATTCGCGAGGGCAACAGTGGCCTGGCGATCCTCGAAACCCATTGGTGGGGCGCAACCCTCGTGGACGAATTGAGCAGTGCGCTGGCCGATCAACTGAGCAACAGTCCCGTACAGGGCAAGTATTCGGTGCGGGTCGATGTGCAGCGCTTTGACTCTGTCCCCGGCCAGTACGCGCTGATGGACGTGATATGGCGTCTGCGCAGCGCCGAGCCAGGCGACAGGAAACAGGTGATTTGCCGCAGCACCTTGCAAACGCCGTCAGGCGCAAGCGTCGATGAGCTGGTACTTGCCCACCAAAACAACATCAAACGCCTGGCCGCGCTGATCAGCCAGGCGGCCACCCGACCCCAGGCGAGTTGCCCTTCGTCCTGAAGGCCATCCATCGCCAGCAAGCTGGGTCCTACAGTTTCAGCGTGGGCACGGCCCCTTGGAGCTGGCGCAGCCTGCGATCTTATGGCGGTTTCGGGATTGCTTGAGATCAAAAGATCGCAGCCTGCGGCAGCTCCTACAGAGTCCATCGCCAGCAGGCTGGCTCCTGCAGTAGTTTCAGCGACCCGTTCCTCGGCACATCGGCAATCACCAAGCTATCCTTTCGCAATCCCGATGAACTCCGCGCGGGCCCAGTAGCAACTGGCATCGGGTGATTGAAAAATGGCAGCCGTGGGCAGCGTCACATGCTGATCGATGACATCGTTTGATCGAAGAGTCGAACCACAGTGGACACAGTGCTGCTAATCTGAATGAAAATTACATGTATTAACGATTTTTTTGACGTAATTTTCTCATTTGGATCTCTACATTCCCTGCAATTCCAGACATGCAAATGATTCGCATTGGTTAACTGGCGTTTCACTGCGCATGACTTTCAAAAAATGCACCAGGAGCAGCCCGCAGAATGATTCCCAAAATCCCTTCGTTCTTGAAAAAAGCCCTGCTGGCCACCGCTTTGCTGAGCGTTGGCCAGGTCTATGCTGCCGACTCCGTCGGCATCGTGGTGTACAACGCGCAACATGCAGGCCTGACCAAGGCCTGGGTCGAGGGCTTTACCCAGGAAACCGGTATCCCTGTCACCTTGCGCAACGGCGATGACACCGAAATGGGCAATCAGATCGTACAGGAAGGCGCGTCCTCCCCAGCAGATGTATTCCTGACCGAAAACTCCCCCGCCATGGTGTTGGTCGACAACGCCGGACTGTTCGCACCTGTCGATAAAGCCACGTTGGAGCAGGTCGACCCGGCTTACCGTCCGGCCCACGGCAAATGGGTCGGGATCGCCGCGCGCTCCACGGTGTTTGTGTACAACCCGAGCAAACTCTCGGAAACCAACCTGCCGAAATCGATCATGGACCTGGCCGACCCAAGCTGGAAAGGTCGCTGGGGCGCATCGCCAGGCGGTGCTGACTTCCAGGCCATAGTCGCCGCCATCCTGCAGCAGAAGGGTGAAGCCGCCACGCTGGATTGGCTCAAGGGGATGAAAACCAACTACACCAGCTACCGTGGCAACAGCGCGGTGCTCAAGGCGGTGAATGCCGGGCAAATCGAAAGCGGTGTGATCTACCACTATTACAGCCTGGTGGATCAGTCCAAGACCGGGGAAAACAGCAAGAACACTGCCCTGCACTATTTCAAGCACAAGGACCCGGGCGCTTTTGTCAGCATCTCCGGCGGCGGTGTCCTCGCTTCCAGCCAACACAAGGAACAAGCCCAGGCGTTCCTCAAGTACATTACCGGCAAGGACGGCCAGGCTGTGCTGAAGAACGGCAAGTCGTTTGAATACGCCGTCGGCAAAGGCGCTGAATCCAACCCTAAACTGGTGCCTCTGAATCAGCTCGATGCGCCGACTGTCGATGCTTCAAAACTCGACAGCAAAAAAGCCGTGGAGCTGATGACACAGGCCGGACTGCTCTAATTGATGCCTGAAACCCTGCCTGCGGGAGTCGCCGAGGCGACTCCCGCGCAATTGCGTCGACGATCCCGCGGACTATTCGCCGGGCGTGGCGGTGTATGGGTGATCGGTTTGTCGGTGCTGGTTTCATTACTGGCACTGCTACCGATTGCTTACGTTATTGGCGTGTCCCTGCAGACAGGCTGGTCAACCGTCGTGACCCTGGTGTTCCGCCCTCGGGTCGGTGAACTGCTGGTCAACACCGTGTTGCTGGTGCTGCTGACGATTCCCTTGTGCGTGGCACTGGGGGTGACACTGGCATGGCTGACCGAACGCACGAATCTGCCAGGGCGGCGCTGGTGGTCGTTGCTGGCCACCGCACCGCTGGCGGTGCCTGCGTTCGTTCACAGCTACGCCTGGGTCAGCCTGGTGCCACCGATTCACGGCTTGTTTGCCGGTGTCCTGGTCTCGGTCATCGCCTACTTCCCATTCCTGTATTTGCCGGTGGCGGCCACGTTGCGCCGGCTCGACCCGGCCATCGAAGACGTCGCCGAGTCCATGGGGCTCAAACCCTGGAAAGTGTTTTTGCGCGTGGTGTTGCCGCAATTGCGCCTGGCGATCTGCGGCGGCGCGTTGCTGGTCGGCCTGCACCTGCTGGCCGAATATGGCCTGTACGCCATGATCCGCTTCGACACCTTTACCACCGCGATCTTCGATCAGTTCAAATCGACCTTCAACGGCGCAGCGGCGCACATGCTGGCCAGTGTGCTGGCGCTGTGTTGCCTGGCCATGTTGACGGCTGAATCCGCCGCCCGGGGTTCGGCACGTTACGCCCGCGTCGGTTCGGGGAGCGCCCGGGAGCAACGGATCGTGTGCCTGAAACCGGCATCCACCCTGCTCTCGTTGACGCTGCAAATCGTGACCTGTGCCCTGGCCCTGGGCGTGCCCTTGATCACCTTGGGCAAATGGCTGATCGCCGGCGGCGTGGAAGTCTGGGACATGGCCGAGTTGTTGCCTGCTCTGGAGCAAACCCTGTTGCTCGGCGTCGCCGGTGCCGCGCTCACAACTTTCGCGGCGATCCCGATTGCCTGGCTGTCGATCCGTTACCCCGGTCGAATGCAACGCGTGCTGGAAAGCTGCAACTACATCACCAGTTCCTTGCCCGGAATTATCGTGGCGCTGGCCCTGGTAACGGTCACGATCCATTTTGCCCGGCCGATTTACCAGACCACCTTCACCGTGTTGCTGGCGTACCTGCTGATGTTCCTGCCCCGCGCCCTCGTCAGCCTGCGCGCCGGCATTGCCCAGGCCCCGGTGGAACTGGAGAACATCGCCCGCAGCCTTGGCCGTTCGCCAGCCCGGGCACTGTGGCTGGTCACCTTGCGCCTGGCCGCCCCCGGAGCCGCCGCCGGCGCGGCGCTGGTGTTCCTGGCGATCACCAACGAATTGACCGCCACCCTGCTGCTGGCCCCGAACGGCACGCGCACCCTGGCCACCGGATTCTGGGCCATGACCAGCGAAATCGATTACGCCGCCGCGGCGCCCTACGCCTTATTGATGGTTGTGCTGTCGCTGCCGCTGACCGGACTTCTTTATCACCAATCGAAAAAAACGGCTGGCCGATGAACACTCTTGAACTGAATGCCCTCTACAAGTCCTATGGCGCCCACTGTGCCCTGGACAACGTCAGCCTGTCGGTGCCAAGCGGCAGTCGCACGGTCATCGTCGGCCCGTCCGGCTCCGGCAAAACCACCTTGCTGCGAATGATTGCCGGCTTCGAATTCCCCGATTCCGGACGTCTTTCGCTCAATGGCCAGACCCTGGTCGACGGCACCCACGAAGTGCCGGCCCATCAACGCCTGATCGGCTACGTGCCGCAGGACGGCGCGCTGTTTCCGCACATGACCGTGGCGGCGAACATCGGCTTCGGCTTGTCGACCAAGGGCTCTGAAAAACAACAGCGCGTCGCCGAACTGATGGACAGCGTGGCGCTGGACGCGAAGATGGCCGAGCGCTGGCCGCACGAATTGTCCGGCGGCCAGCAACAGCGCGTGGCCCTGGCCCGGGCATTGGCGCAACAGCCACGGCTGATGCTGCTGGACGAGCCGTTCTCGGCGCTCGACACCGGGTTGCGCGCCGCGATGCGCAAGATGGTCGCGCGGCTGCTGGAAGACGCGGGCGTCACCACCATTCTGGTCACCCATGACCAGAGTGAAGCCCTGTCGTTCGCCGACCAGTTGGCGGTAATGCGCCATGGCCGACTGGTACAGTCAGGGCATCCGCTGGACCTCTACCGCTATCCCGAAGACGAACAGACCGCCCTGTTCCTGGGGGATGCGGTGGTGATGCCGGCACGCATCGAGGCCGGTTGGGCCCATTGCGACCTGGGGCGGATCCCGGTCAACAACCACCGCAACAACAGCTCGGCGCAGATCATGCTGCGCCCCGAACAGCTGCAATTGGCCAGTATCCTCCCCAGCGACCCGGAAGCCGGTGGTTGCCGGGCCGTGGTCACCGATCGGGATTTCAGCGGCAACACTTGTACGCTGACGGTCGAACTCCAGTCATTGACCAGCCGCGAGCAACCGGGCCGATCACTGCTGGTGCGCAGTTCCGGCATGTACGCACCACCCGCCGGCAGCGCGGTTCAGGTCTCGACCATTGGCCACGCCCACGTGTTGAGCGAGCTGTAATCGTTCACAGGTCGAAACGATCCACTGCCCGACGCCGCTCGTTGTCGTCGCGCACATCGTAGTTGGCCGTGGTCTGGATGTTGCTGTGGTGCACCAGTTTCTGCGCAATCGACAAGTCATGCTCTTCGATCACCCGGGTAATGAATGAACGCCGGAAGTCGTGGGGCATGATTTTCACCCCGACCTGTGCGCCCCGTTGCCGGGCGATGTAGTAGATCGCATGTTTGGTGATGCGCTCACGGGTGATGTGGCTGCCACGGCGAATGCGGTTGAACAGGAACGGATCGTCCGACTCGCCTTCCTTGAGCAGGGAGCGGCGCAGTTCAAGCCAGGCTTGCAGTTTGGCGAAAGCCCAGGCCGGCGCGTACTTGATCAACTGCTTGTTGCCCTTGGCCGTCACCTGCAGGCTGCGCTCGGTGAAGTCGACCTGATTCAGCTCCAGGTTCACCGATTCGGACTTGCGCATACCCGAACCGTACAAAATCCCGATGATCGCGGCATCCCGCAAGCCTTGTGGCCGCGGATCGGCGGCGCAGACCGCCATCAGCTCCTGGATCAGCGTACGCCTGAGGTTGCGTCCCTGGGACAGCCGTGTACCGGCGATGCCCTTCACCGAGCGCATCTTCAACAGGTGCTCCTGCGAGATCAGGCTCATGCGCCACGCTTCGTTCATCACCCCGCGCACCGCGTTGACATACAGTGAAGACGTGTTCGGCGCATAGCCGTCTGAACGCAATGCGGCCACCAGTGCGATCACGTCTTCGGGTTGCAGGTTGTGCCAGGGAATCTCCTCGATATCGCAGTCTTCGAAGCCCAGGCGGTCGGCGGCGTCCTGCAGCACATAGCGCATGGTCAGCTGGCTGGAGGGTGCCAGTCGCGCCAGATACAGGGTCAGCGGATTGGTGAGGGGCATGCGAGAATCAGTTACAGGTAAGTCAATCAAACGAAACGGCCTTGAATGAAAACAGGTCAATGAAACAACTAAGAAGAGAAATAACGATCATATAAAAGACATCAGTTCTGTAGAACTTTTCCTAAAAACACCATAAACGCGGGAAGTCTGAACAGCAGATTAAATAGCCTTCAGATAAACGATTCCCCCCACCGCTTTTCATGTCCCTTTCACAAAATCGGGCATAACCTCCCATGAAGTCGAAGCAACCCGAATGGACGTCCAACCTGCCGCCCACGGCGAAAAAAGTCAACCGAAGCAGTTTTTTACCGCCGACCGGTAACTATTTGATTTGATGCAGGTTCTGATATCGAGGCGGCGATCACACCGCGCACCAAAGCCATCATCCCGGTGCATTACGCTGGTGCGGCATTCGATCTCGATCCGCTTTACGCCCTCGCCGACAAACACGGCATTGCCGTGATCCAAGACGCTACTCACGCCGCAGTCACTCAACCAGAGCGTCAGATTGCCGAACAACGACCTGGGCGCCGCTTCGGCGTTGTCCTGGCGGATGAAACGGCCGCACGTGGCTTTTTTCAACACGATAAGCAAATTGAAATATGGCCTTGCCTATCCTGATTCGCTGAAGCAGCGCGTCGACCCGGACCAGGTGCAACAGTGGATGCACGGTGCCCGCCAGCAAGTGGCCGCCAGCATTGGTCATCCTCGGCGTCATCACCATCAATTCCCGACCTGCTCGTGCGCCTGAACAAAGGAGTGCCCCATGAAAATCAGTGTGTTTGGTAGCGGTTATGTTGGCCTGGTGCAGGCAGCGGTACTGGCGGAAGTCGGCCACGACGTGATCTGCATGGACGTTGACGAGAAAAAAGTCGAACTGCTCCAACAGGGCCACGTGAGTATTTTCGAACCCGGCCTGGCCAGCCTGGTGCGCGAAGGTATTGACGCGAAGCGGTTACAGTTCACCAGCGACGAAAGATTAGCGGTCCAGCACGGCCAGGTGCTGTTCATCGCGGTCGGCACACCGTCCCGGGACGACGGCTCGGCAGACCTGCGCTACGTGATGTCGGTGGGCGAAGCGGTAGCACGGTATCGCGAACAGCCGGCGATCCTGGTGGAGAAATCCACCGTCCCGGTCGGCACCGGCGACGCCTTGCGTGCCCACATCGACAAATGCCTGCTCAGTGTCGGGCGGTTATTGCAGTTCGATATCGTCTCGAACCCGGAGTTCTTGAAAGAAGGTTCGGCCGTGGCCGACTGCCGACGCCCGGACCGTATCGTCATCGGCTGTGAACGCGATGAAGTGCGTGACGTGATGCGTGACCTGTACTCCCCCTTCAACCGCAACCACGAACGCATCATGTTCATGGGCCTGCGCAGCGCCGAACTGACCAAATACGCCGCCAACTGCATGCTGGCGACCAAGATCAGCTTCATCAACCAGATCGCCGAACTGGCCGAACACCTGGGTGCCGACATCGAATCGGTACGCCTGGGCATCGGCGCCGACTCGCGCATTGGCTACCACTTCATCTATCCCGGTTGCGGCTACGGTGGCTCGTGCTTCCCCAAGGACATGCGCGCCCTGATCCACAGTGCCGAAGAGGCCCATTGCTCGAGTGACCTGCTGCAAGCGGTGGAAGCCATCAACGAGCGGCAGAAGCACAAGCTGTTCGAGCGCATCAACGCGTTCTACCGGGGCGACTTGCGCGGCAAGACCTTTGCCGTCTGGGGCCTGGCCTTCAAACCCAATACCGACGACATGCGCGATGCACCAAGCCGGGTGTTGCTCGAATCGTTGTGGGCCGCCGGGGCGAATGTCCGCGCGTTCGATCCCGAAGCCATGCAGGAAACCCAGAAGCTGTATCCGGATGAGTCGAAACTGATGCTCATGGGGACGCCTGAGTCGGTCTTGTCCGGCACCGATGCACTGATCATCTGCACCGAATGGCAACAGTTCAAGGCACCGGACTTCGAGTTTATCCGCCAACGCCTCAACACGCCGGTGATCTTCGATGGCCGCAACCTGTACGACGCGGACCGACTGGCACGCATCGGATTTACCTACTTCCCGATCGGTCGGGGTGAGTCGCACAAGTTGCCGATCCCTTACCAGCAATGGCTGGCCGAATCAGTGGTCGCTTGAACCTCATGCTCCCGGCGGTTTGACTTCCGATTGCTGGCATCGGCGCTGCCGGTGCCTGGCGCCGTTGCTGCACCGCCAGTAAATCCTGTAGCAACGACCGGATGTCCGCCTGCTAGAGTAGCGCCGACCATTGGACTGATGCCGGCCCGATCGAATAAGGACATTCACACCGTGACCCGATACTCCCCCCTCATCCGCCGTCTGCTGATCTGCTCGCTGACCATCGTTGTCAGCCGCGCCATCACCAGCCCGTTACTCACGCTGTTCGTCAGCGACAAGCTTGGCCTCAACCAACAGGACGTTGGTCTGCTGCTCGGCATTGCGGTGTTCGTCGCCACCCTGCTCTCCCTCTACGGCGGCTACATCATCGATCGCTTCGAAAAACGCCGATTGCTGGTGCTGTCGATGGCGTCCAGCGCGGTCGGCCTGGTGTTGCTGACCTTTGCCGAAAACCTCTACCTGACCACGATCACCCTGATCGTCACCGAAACCGCCTCGGCGCTGTTCCTGATCGGTTCGAAAGCGATCCTCAGCGACAACCTGCCCGTGGGCCAGCGGGCCAAGGCGTTTTCCTTGAGCTATACGCTGACCAACATTGGCTACGCGGTCGGGCCGATGCTTGGCGTGCTGATTGCCGGTGCCTTTGCGAGTGCGCCATTCCTGATCGCGGCGGCCATCGCTTTTTTCAGTATGTTCCTGATGACCGGCATTCCCGCGGATCCGGCCAAAGTGGCTCCTGCGGGTCAGGCGCAGAGTTTTCTGAAAACCCTGATCACCCTGAAAAACGACCGCACCCTGATCATGTTCACCGCCGGTTGCCTGCTCAGCACCGTGGTGCACGGGCGATTTACCTTTTACCTGTCGCAGTACCTGCTGGTGACCAGTAATCCCCAGCACACCATGGAAATCATGGCTGCCCTGCTCGCCTGCAACGCCATCAGCGTGATCCTGTTGCAATACCAGGTCGGGCGCTTTCTAAAACGTGAACAATTGCGCCAGTGGATTGTGGCTGGCACCGGCCTGTTCATCCTCGGCCTGATCGGTTTCAGCCTGGCGGACAGCCTGGTGAGCTGGTGCGTGGCAATGTTCATCTTCACCCTGGGTGAAATCATCATTTACCCGGCCGAGTTTCTCTTTGTCGACACCCTGGCTCCCGAAGAACTGCGCGGCAGTTACTACGGCGCGCAAAACCTGGCTGCGCTGGGCGGCGCGGTGAGCCCGGTGATTTGCGGCTTGATGTTGATGCACACCCCGGCGCCGACCATGTTTTATGCCCTGAGTGCACTTGCTGCGCTGGGTGGCCTGCTCTGCTACCTGAGTGGCCGACGGGGTAACTTAAAGCAAAATTAATGCACTGAAAGCTCATTAATATGAATTTGTCAGTAGCTGGATTGAACGGCACACTGTGCCTGTTCCTCCCCCAACAGTTGGAACACCTTCAAGGGCTTTCTGGGTTTCCCAGCTAAGCCCTTTTTTTACCTCGACTTTTTCTGCCGGAGTTGTCTCGCAATGCTTGCCCGCTGGTTGCCCGTCGCCATCAATACCCGGCCCACCGAATGGAGCCGCGCCGCCATCGGCATGGCCCTGGGCACGCTGCTCAGCGTCTGGCTCTGTAGCCAGGTGTTTGGCATTGAGGTGGCCCAGCACCTGATCGGTCCGCTGGGGGCCTCGGCGGTGCTGTTGTTTGCCGTGTCTTCGGGAGCGCTCGCACAGCCCTGGTCGATTCTGGGTGGCTACTTGTGCGCCGGGGTGATTGCGCTGCTGGTGGCCCATGTGTTGGGCCGAACCCTGGGGAGCGCCTGTCTGGCGGCGGGCATGGCGGTGTTGCTGATGTGTTGGTTGCGCTGCCTGCATCCACCGGCCGGGGCATTGGCCCTGACCTTGGTGCTGGCCGATCCGGTGACCATTGCCATGGACTGGAAAGCCATTGAGCCGGTCATGCTCAGCGCAGCGACGATGCTGCTCTGCGCCCTTGCCTACAACAATCTGACCCGCGTTCGTTACCCCAAGGGCACCAGCGAACCGGCTGTCATGATCCCGGCCGATCACCCGCCCGTCGACAGTCAGGCCATCACCGCCGAAGACCTGAAACTGGCGCTGGCGGACATGGAAGCCTTCTATGACGTCACGCCCGAGGACCTCGAACAGCTGATCCAGGCCAGCCAATTGCACGCCAAACGTCGCAGCGTCGCCGAGGTGTTCGCCCCGCGTTCGTAAGCCCCTGTTCTGGAGGATCTTTTGCCGTGGCCGGGCGGTTCTGGCATCCTGCGCCTCCATTTTCTGACCCGGCCCGCCTTCTGGCACGCAAACCACCATGACCGCCTCCGAAAAAGCTCCCGCGCCACGTAACAATGACCTGATCTACGGCCTCGATGACCGTCCGCACCTGACCGCCACCGTCTTCGCCGCCCTGCAACACGTGCTGGCGAGTTTCGTCGGCATCATCACCCCGACGCTGATCATGGGCAGCGCCCTGGGCCTGCAAAGCGAAATTCCTTATCTGATCAGCATGGCGCTGTTCGTCTCGGGCCTGGGCACCTTCGTCCAGGCACGGCGCTTTGGCCCGGTGGGTTCGGGCCTGTTGTGCCTGCAAGGCACCAGTTTCTCGTTCATCAGTGTGATTCTCAGCGCCGGCTTCATGGTCAAGGCCCGGGGCGGTGGCACCGACGAGATTCTCTCGACCATCTTCGGCGTGTGCTTTTTTGCCGCGTTCATTGAAGTGGTGTTGAGCCAGTTCATCGGCAAACTGCGCATGCTGATCACCCCGGTAGTGACCGGGACGATCATCACGCTGATGGGGTTGTCGCTGATCAAGGTGGCCATGACCGACATCGCCGGAGGCTTCGGCGCCCAGGACCTGGGTGCTGCCAGTCACCTGGCCCTGGCGGCGCTGGTGCTGGGAACCATCGTGGTGTTGAACCGGGTCGACGTGCCGTTTCTGCGCCTGGGGGCGATTGTCATCGGCCTGACCCTCGGTTATGGGGTGGCCTGGCTCATGGGCCAGGTGGATTTCAACGGCCTGCCCGACGTCCCGTTGATGAGCGTACCGGTGCCTTTCAAGTACGGTTTTTCCTTCGACTGGGTGGCGTTCATTCCGGTGGCGGTGATCTTCCTCGTTTCGCCATTGGAGGCCGCCGGTGACCTCACGGCCAACTCGATGATTTCCCGGCAACCGGTCAAAGGCCCGGTGTACATACGCCGGATCAAGTCCGGCCTGCTCGCCGATGGCCTCAACTCGGCCATGGCGGCGGTGTTCAACAGCATGCCGATGGTCACCTTCGCCCAGAACAACGGGGTGATCCAGCTCACGGGCGTGGCCAGTCGCTACGTGGCGTTTTTCATTGCCGGTTTGCTGGTGGTGCTGGGCCTGTTCCCGATGATCGGCGCGGTACTGCAATTGATGCCCAAACCGGTGCTGGGGGGCGCGGAGCTGGTGATGTTCGGCACCGTCGCCGTGGCCGGGATCAAGATTCTCGCCGAGGCCGGCCTGCATCGGCGCAACATGCTGATCGTGGCGATTTCCATCGGCATGGGCCTGGGGGTGGCCGCCGTGCCGGAAGTCTTGCGTGAACTGCCCAAGGCCCTGCACAACATTTTCGAATCGCCCATCACCGTCGGCGCGCTGTGCGCTATCGTTCTTAATATCTTCCTGCCTGAGGAGTTCATCGAGCTGGAAGAAGACGAATTCGATCCGGAGGCCTCCGTGCTTCAGGTGATGCAGAACCCCGATGTGACCACCAGGGATGAACCCGCAAAGGCTGCGGTGGTCGCACCGTAGAACCGCCGGACGGGCTCAGGGGCTGAGCCGGTGGCGGTACAGCCCTTTTCAGATGAGAGCACGTCCATGCGCAGCGTTCACGCGGTCCTGATTTCCCTCCTGCTCTGCCTGGGCGCCTGCTCCTCGCTGCCCAATCGAGACCCACTGAAAATCAGCGTAGTGGGTATCGAGCCCCTGCAGGGCGAGGGCATGGAAGTACGTTTTGCCGTGACCATCCGCGTGCAGAACCCCAATGACAACAACCTCACCTACAGCGGCGTTGCCCTGGATCTGGACATCAACGGTCAGCCATTCGCCTCTGGCGTCACCGATGTGAGAGGCTCGATCGGGCGTTTTTCCGACACCGTCGTGAGCGTGCCGGTCAGCGTTTCGGCATTTTCGTTCATCCGCCAGACCTATGGCATCAGCCAGATGAAAACCCTCAACAACATGCCTTATATCCTGCGCGGCAAGCTCTCGGGCGGGGTGTTCAACACGACCCGCTTCGTCGACAGCGGCACCCTCAATCTGCCGGGGCCGACCACTGGCAGTCGCTAGCGAGAGAGGGTCAGGCAGGCGCTGAATCTACTCGACGTCATTGAGAATCAGGCTGCGGTAATGCCCCGGATTTGACCCCGACCACTTGCGAAAGGCCTTGTAGAACGAACTGGTGTCAGCGAACCCCAGCCGCGTGGCGATTTCGCTGAAGCTGATCGCCGGCTCGGCCAGCCAGACGATCGCCAGTTCCTTGCGCACGCTGTCCTTGAGTCCTTGATAGGTTTGCCCTTCTTCGGCCAGCCGGCGGCGCAAGGTCGATGCCGACATGCACAGGCGTTGCGCCAGGGCCTCGGTTTCCGGCCAGTGTTCGGCCGGCAGGTGACGCAGATCGTGTTTGATCCGACTGGCCAGGCTCTGCGGATCACGGTACTTCACCAGGATGTTCGCCGGCGCGAGGGCCAGGAATCGCTTGAGCTCTTCGGGGCTGCGCTTGATCGGCAGATCCAGGCAATCGGCGGAGAAAATCATGCGCGTGCGCGGACGGTCGAAACGCAGGTTCTCGGAAAACATCACCTGATAGTCATCGCAGAAATCCGGTTTTGAACAGCGCAGTTCAATGGCCAGAATCGGAATCCGCCGACCTGCCAGCCAGCAGGCAACGCCGTGGACGATCATCCAGTAGGTGAAATAGGTGAAGGCCCGGCGTGGCTCTTTGTCGTCTTCGAGCAGGACGATTTCCGCCAGGCTTTGCTGACGCACCAACTGCGCCGGCAGGTGTTCGAGGATCAGCGACAGAAACGCCAGGCCGCCAGCCAGCCCCGCCGCCACGTTGGGTTGGAGCATGGCGCTGCGACACAGGAATGCGAAGCTGCCGGATTTGAGTTTGCGTGGGTCCATGCCAAAAAACTCATCGTCCCCGCGCCGTGCCAGCAGCCGCCACAGGCGCGCATAAGCAGTGGCTGGAACCCGGGCGCTGGAATTGCCCAGCAGCTGCGGGTCGATGCCAACCTTGATCAACACCTCGTCCTTGTCGATACCTGGCGCGCAGCTTTGCAACAGTGCTTCGCGCACCAGTTGGATGGAGATGGTGTCTTTTTCCGACATGGATTGCGGCAAGCCCTGTTCTTGTTCGAGTGGGGGGGCATATTAGCAAGATCAAAAGCCAAAACGAGCAAGATCAAAAGATCACAGCCTGCGGCAGCTCCTACACACCGCAAGTATCGTGGACGGACAAAAACCCTGTAGGAGCTGCCGCAGGCTGCGATCTTTTAGAGAATCCGGTACAGCAAGCGCTCGATCCGCACACGACTCACGCGCTTGAGGAACTTGGCCACGCCCATCGGGTATTCGGCCAGGGTTTCCAGGTTCTGGAAGTGCTCGATTCGCCGGGTGTGCTGGAAGATCTCCGCCAGTTCCTGACGGCGCGGCTCCAGCCATTCGCCATGCGGATCATCGATCAACAAGGCGTTTTCCAGATCGAGCCGGAACGCCCGCGGGTTGAGGTTGTTGCCGGTCAGCAAGGTATAGCGCCGGTCGATCCACATGCCCTTGAGGTGATAGGTGTTGTCACCATCAAGCCACAGGTGCAGGTTCAACTGACCGCTGTCGATGTTGCGCTGATGACGCTTGGCAAACCGGCGCAGGCTGATTTCGTACAGGTACGGCAGCGCCGATATGACCCGGAACGGTTCGCTCGGCGGAATGTAGAAGTCATTGGCCGTCTTGTCGCCGACCACAATGTCGATCTTCACCCCACGGGCCAGCGCGCGGTTGATCTCGCGGATGATCGCCAGCGGCAGGTTGAAGTACGGCGTGCAAATGGTCAGTTGCTGCTGGGCGCTGGCGATCAGCTCGCAGATCACCCGGTTCAGCGGATTGTTCTTGCCGACGCCAAGCAACGGGCTGACGGACAGACCGCTCCTGTCGGTGGTGCCTCGCGTGGTGTCGTACGCCGCGTGCTTGAGCCGGCTGCGCAGGTCACCGATGTCATTGCGCAGGCTGCGGGTCGTCGGCAGGTTCGGCAGGTCGAGGCGGTGCACCGCTTTGGAGGCCACCAGGCCGTGCTGCACCAGGTGCTGCATCGAATCGGCCAGTTCGCGATTGTGCAGCACGTGATAGCGGTCGTAGCGGTACTTGTCGAACTTGTGCAGGTAGACGTTGTTCAGGCTCGCGCCGCTGTAGATCACGCAGTCATCGATCACGAAGCCTTTGAGGTGCAGCACACCGAACAGTTCGCGGGTTTGCACCGGGACGCCGTAGATCGGCACTTCACTTGCGTGGGTGCGGGTCATCTCCTGGTACCAGGCCGAGTTGCCCGGTTGCTTGCCGGCACCGATCAGGCCGCGCTGGGCGCGCAGCCAGTCGACGACCACCACCACGTCCAGTTCCGGACGCGCCAGTTTGGCCGCGTGCAAGGCATCGAGAATTTCCTGGCCGGCTTCATCCTGTTGCAGGTACAGCGCAACGATGTAAATGCGCCGGGTCGCACTGGCGATTTTCTCCAGCAGGCAACGACGGAATTCGGCAGCGCCGGAGAGGATGCCGACGGCATCGGCCGTCAGCGGAAAACTGCGCAGCTTGGGCAGCAGGGAACGTTTGAAAAGCGACGGCATAGGGCTCGCAATGGGTCGAATCCGAAGAACCTGAGAGCTTACACCATCGCTGGGTTTGGGTCTTGTTACTGTCTGTAATGCCCCTTCGCGAGCAGGCTCGCTCCCACATTGAAATGCATTCCCCCTGTGGGAGCGAGCCTGCTCGCGAAGACCATTTATCAGACACTGTAAAAATATCGATTGACCAAGGAGAACGATCGTTCTACTGTTAGCCACATGAACGAAATCAATAGCAACGACACACGCGACATCATTCTGGATGTCACCGAAAAGTTGATCTACAAAAGTGGCATAGCCGCCACTGGCATGGATCTCCTGGTGAAAACCGCCGGTGTCTCCAGAAAAAGCATCTACCGCTACTTTGCAAACAAGGACGAACTGGTCGTGGCCGCCCTGCAACGCCGCGACCAGCGCTGGATGCACTGGTACCGCAGCGAAGTCGGCCAGGCACAAACCCCGGCCGGGCGGCTGCTCAACCTGTTTACCGTACTGAAGTCGTGGTTCGACTCCGAAGGTTTCCGCGGCTGCGCTTTCATCAACACCAGTGGCGAAACCGGCGACCCGCAAGACCCGGTGCGCCTGGTCGCCAAAGAACATAAACAGAAGCTGCTCGACTACGTGTGCGAGCTGTGTACCGAACATGGTGCCGAGGATCCGCAGAGGCTGGCCAGACAGCTGCTGATCCTGATCGATGGTGCCATTACCGTGGCGCTTGTAACGGGTGATCACAGTGCCGCCGATAATGCGCAATGCATGGCGCGCAAGTTATTGGACCTGTAGCAACCTGATCAAGCTCGACAATTGTTTTAACTTTAACTTGATACGGAGACTTGAAATGTCTAATGCCGAAGTTCGTCCGCCATTGCCCCCTTTCACCCGTGAATCGGCCATTGAAAAAGTTCGCCTGGCTGAGGATGGCTGGAACTCCCGCGATCCGGAGCGCGTGTCCCTGGCCTACACCCTGGACACCCAGTGGCGAAACCGCGCCGAGTTCGCCCATAACCGCGAAGAAGCCAAAGGCTTCCTGACCCGCAAATGGGCCAAGGAGCTGGATTATCGACTGATCAAGGAACTCTGGGCCTTTACCGACAACCGCATCGCCGTGCGTTATGCCTATGAATGGCACGACGACTCGGGCAACTGGTTCCGTTCCTACGGCAACGAAAACTGGGAGTTCAACGAGGACGGCCTGATGGCCCGTCGTTTCGCCTGCATCAACGACATGCCGATCAAGGAAAGCGAGCGCAAGTTCCACTGGCCGTTGGGTCGTCGTCCTGACGATCATCCGAGCCTGTCGGATCTGGGCCTGTAATTTAAATCCACACTAATCACCTGTGGGAGCGAGCTTGCTCGCGATAGCGGTGTGTCAGCCAACATTTATGCTGGATCTGACGGCCTCTTCGCGAGCAAGCTCGTTCCAAAATGGTTTTGTGTTGTGCAGGTGGTTAAGATGCTGCCCTTCCCCGCAGCCTCTTTCTGCACCCGCCGAATAAGCCGATCCCATGCCTTTCGAACTCAGCGTTGACCTCTCCACCCTGGCCATCCTGGCCCTCGTCGCTTTTGTTGCCGGTTTCATCGACGCCATCGCCGGTGGCGGTGGACTGTTGACCACCCCGGCCCTGTTGACCGCCGGCCTGCCGCCGCATCTGGTGCTGGGCACCAACAAGCTCAGTTCGACCTTCGGCTCGG
Source organism: Pseudomonas sp. PDM27 (assembly GCF_019219205.1). Classification (NCBI taxonomy): domain Bacteria; kingdom Pseudomonadati; phylum Pseudomonadota; class Gammaproteobacteria; order Pseudomonadales; family Pseudomonadaceae; genus Pseudomonas; species Pseudomonas sp. PDM27. The sequence goes on from NZ_JAHUWF010000019.1 coordinate 35,981, forward strand.
CGATTGCCAGTTTCACCTTCTACCGGCGCAAGCTGTTCCACCCCGCGCAATGGGTGCACGCCATCGTCGGTACCCTGGTCGGCGCGCTGACCGGTGCCGTGGTCGCACACTACCTGCCGGCGGAATGGCTGAACAAAATGTTGCCGGTGATCGTCTTCGCCTGCGGTGTCTATCTCTTGTTTGGCGGCACGCCGAAAGCGCCGCTGGACAGCAACGCACCGATCAAGAAAACGTGGCAGTCGACCCAGGGCTTCAGCCTCGGTTTCTATGACGGCGTGGCCGGTCCCGGCACGGGCGCGTTCTGGACCGTGAGCAGCCTGCTGCTCTACCCCATCGACCTGGTGAAGGCCAGCGGCGTGGCGCGCAGCATGAACTTCGTCAGCAACGCGGCGGCGCTGTCGATCTTCATCTTTTCCGGTCAGGTGGACTGGGTCATCGGCCTGTGCATGGGCTCGTCATTGATGGTCGGCGCCTTCTTCGGCGCTCGCACCGCCATCAGCGGCGGCGCGAAATTCATTCGTCCGGTGTTCATCACTGTGGTGCTGGGCCTGACCGTGCGCCTAGCCTGGCAGCACTGGTTCAGCGTGACCTAAGCGCCGCGCCACATAGACGTCGATCAGGTAACGGGCAATCGAGCGCGACGCCGGCAACGGCGGCAGCGCGTGTACGTTGAACCACTGGGCGTCCTCGATCTCGTCTTCCTGGCAGACGATCTCGCCACTGGCGTATTCGGCATGAAAGCCGAGCATCATCGAGTGCGGGAACGGCCAGCACTGGCTGCCCATGTACTGGATGTTCCTGACCTCGATGCTCACCTCTTCACGAACCTCGCGAATCAGGCAATCCTCGGCCGATTCGCCCGGCTCGGCGAACCCCGCCAATGTGCTGTAGACACCACTGACAAAACGCGGTGAGCGTGCCAACAGCACTTCATCGCCTCGGGTGACCAGGACGATCATGCTCGGCGAAATCCGTGGGTAGCTGCGCAGATCACACGGCTGGCAATACATCGCCCGTTCGCGCGGTACCTGGTTCATGGCCTGACCGCAGTTACCACAAAAGCGGTGTTCACGGGCCCAGGTGCCGATCTGTGCGGCGTAACCGAGCACCTTGTAGACCGTGTGATCGCCTTCGAGCATGAACGCCCGCAAGCCCTTCCAGTTGCAGCCCGGCACTTCGCTTTGACTGCGCAGTTCCAGCAGATAGACCGGCTCGCCATCGAGATGACCAATGCCGTGTTCGGCGAGAACCGGCAGGTCCTGACGCTTCAACCATTCCCGTGGAAACAGTGCGCCATTGTCATCGAACAGAAAGCCTTCGGGGCTGCGCGCGACGGCCCAGCCGCCGGGTTGGTCGGTATCCAGTACTGCAGTGGTCCAGCGAGGAATCATGGTTAATCAATCCAGAAATTCGGGTTTCTGTTTGCTCATATGGGCGGCCATGGCCACGCGCAGATCGGTGGATTGCAGCATGGCGGCGTTCCAGGTGGCGATGTATTCGAGGCCGTCATCGATGCGATGGTCACGCATGTAGCTGATCATCTCCTTGGTGCCGGTGACGGCGATCGGTGACTTGCCGGCGATTTCGCGGGCAATGCCCATGACGCCGTCGAGCAGGCTGTCGTTGTCGCTGTAGACGCGATTGACCAGGCCCATGCTCCGCGCTTCGTCGGCGCCAAAGGTGCGACCAGTGTAAGCCAGTTCGCGCAGCATGCCGTCACCGATGATCCGCGGCAAGCGTTGCAGCGTGCCCACGTCGGCGGCCATGCCGATGTCGATTTCCTTGATCGAGAACTGGGCGTCCTCTGCGGCATAACGCATGTCGCACGCGGCAATCAGGTCGATGGCGCCACCCAGGCAGTAGCCCTGAATCGCTGCAAGCACCGGTTTGCGGCAGTTGTCGACGGCATTGAACGACGCTTGCAGAGTAAGGATCTTGCGCCGCAGCAGGCGCGCATTGCGGCCGACGTCCTTGCCCAGTTCATTGGCCACACCGGCCAGCATCATCAGGTCGATACCCGAGGAGAAATGCTTGCCTGCACCGCTGAGGACCACCACGCGCACTTCATCGGTGTCATCGATCCACTGGAAGATCTCGACGATCTCGCTCCAGAAAGCAGCGTTCATCGAGTTGATCTTCTCCGGTCGGTTGATCTGCACATGGGCGATTTTATCGACCAGTTCGACGTTGAACGCGCTGTATTGAGACATTCCTTTGATCCTTATGCGGGCAGAAAACGAGGCCCGAACTATAACAAGGCATCGCGACCGGCAGTAAGGCAGCGGTTCAGCCAAATCCGGGACTTATAGCATGCACCGCATTGGTGCGCGACCGCTCGATCACGTCGCACATTCATGTGACCGCCCGGTGACTTTTTGCGGCCAAAACGCAAAAAAACATGCACTTCGTCGGGGCGTTTGCACCTCGATCAGGCACGTCCGTACCGTTACAAACCGATTGTCGAACAATTTTGCCATCGGCCCTTTACCGCTCTAAGTTCTGGCCTAGACTCATTTTCTCAAAGCGAAACCGGTCGGTCACAAAGTGGAAAAACAGTCGAAACTTTTTCCATTCCCGATCGGTCCTCTGACAAGAAGGTGCGTTGCGACTGGTGCAATCTTTGCAACGGCTCATTCACCCCTTTTGCTTCGAAGCATCGGGCAGCGCTTGCTCACTGATGCGCAGCGCTTTTGCGCCGGCCACGGGAATTGGCCATGAAACACCGTTTGCCAGACCTAAGAATTAGATCAACAGCACGGGAGATTCATATGATCAGTACGGCTTTGGAAATACAGGGAGAACGTGCTCATCAGGTCGGCGAATCGAGCGCCGTAACTGCCGCGAACACCCAACCCGTCAGCGTGCCCGGCACCAGGATGCTGACCCCGGCAGCCCAGCAGAATCCGAACCGTAAGAAAGTGTTGTTCGTGACCTCGGAAATTGCCGACCTGGTGAAGACCGGTGGCCTGGGCGACGTTTCCGCGGCCCTGCCACGGGCCATGGCCCATCTGCACGATGTGCGGGTGTTGATCCCGGGTTACCCGCAGGTGCTGCACAGCGAGAACCCCATTCATATCATCGGTGAGCTCGGCGGTCATGCCGCGTTGCCACCGTGCAAGATCGGGCGCATGGACATGCCCGATGGTCTGGTCATCTACGTACTGATCTGCCCCGAACTCTACGAGCGCGAAGGTTCACCCTACGGCGCCAACAACGGCCGCGACTGGCCGGACAACCATATCCGTTTCGCCCGCCTGGGCCTGGCGGCCGCCGATATTGCCGCCAACCTCGCGCAAATCCACTGGTGCCCGGACCTGGTGCACGCCCACGACTGGCCGGCCGGCCTGGCCCCGGCCTACATGCACTGGCGTGGGCAGCGCACACCAACGTTGTTCACCATTCACAACCTGGCCTATCAAGGCGTGACCAGCCTGGGCTCGTGCCCCGAACTGGGCATTCCCCATCACGCGCTGCAACAGGAAGGCATGGAGTTCTACGGCAAGATGTCGTTCCTCAAGGCCGGCATGGCCTACTCGAGCCACATCACCACCGTCAGCGCGACCTACGCCCAGGAAATCACCACCCCGGATTTCGGCTGCGGTCTCGACGGTTTCCTCGCCGCCAAGACCCAGCAAGGCCTGCTCAGCGGGATTCCCAACGGCATCGATGAAAGCTGGGATGCGGCGACCGACCCGCACCTGTTCTGCCCGTTCGAAATCGGCGACTGGGATGGCAAGGCGGTGAACGCCGCCCATGTGCGCGAGCTGTTCGGCCTGCAAGACTCCGAAGGGCCGCTGTTCGCCGTGGTGTCGCGCCTGGTCTATCAGAAAGGCCTGGACCTGACCGAAGCAGTCTCAGAGTACATCGTCAAATCCGGTGGCCAGATCGCGATCATCGGCCGTGGCGAGCCGGAAGAAGAACAGTCGATGCGCGAACTGGCCCTGCGTTTCCCCGGGCAGATCGGCGTGCGCATCGGCTTTAACGAAACCGATGCCCGGCGCATGTTCGCCGGCAGCGACTTCCTGCTGATGCCTTCGCGTTACGAACCCTGCGGCCTGAGCCAGATGTACGCCCAGCGCTTCGGCTCGTTGCCGGTGGCGCGCAATACCGGTGGCCTGGCCGACACCATCGAAAACGGCGTGACCGGCTTCCTGTTCGATGAATCAACGGTGCAGAGCTACCAGGAAGCCCTGAGCCGCGCGTTCAAGGTGTTCGCCTTCCCCGACCTGCTGCACGCCATGCGCTGCCGGGCCATGGCAGCGCCGTTCAACTGGTGCAAGGCGGTCGAACCCTACGCCGAACTCTATGAACAGCTTGTGGCGAAAGCGTTGGGGAAATCGAACAAACAGTAAGAGGCTTTCAAGATGCCGTTACGGACCCTTGAGACCTGGCCCCACGGCGCAATCATGCTGGACGCAGAGCACACGCAATTCGCGTTGTGGGCGCCAGATGCGTTTTACGTCAGTGTCGAACTGGAACATGGACAGTCCTTGCCGTTGCTGCCCCAGGCCGACGGCTGGTTCGTGAGCAATACCCGATGCGCGGCGGGCACGCGTTACCGCTACAGCATCGACGGCGAACTGGAAGTGCCCGACCCGGCTTCCCGCGCTCAGGACGGCGATATCGACCGGCACAGCGTGGTGGTCGATCCGCTGGCCTATGTCTGGCAACACAGTGCCTGGCCGGGACGGCCGTGGAACGAAGCGGTGATCTACGAGTTGCACGTCGGTGCCCTCGGCGGCTTCAGTGCCGTCGAGCAGCATCTGGCACGCCTGGTCGAGCTGGGCGTCACCGCGATCGAACTGATGCCCATCGCGCAGTTTCCCGGGGAGCGCAATTGGGGCTATGACGGCGTCCTGCCCTACGCGCCCCAGGCGTCATACGGGTCACCCGAGCAGCTCAAACACTTGATCGACACCGCCCACGGTCATGGTCTGGCGGTGATTCTCGACGTGGTCTACAACCACTTCGGTCCGCACGGCAATTACCTGCATCGTTATGCCAAGGGCTTCTTTCGCGAAGACAAACAGACGCCGTGGGGCGCGGCCATCGATTTCCGCCGCCGCGAAGTACGGGACTTTTTCATCGAAAACGCCTTGATGTGGCTGCTCGAATACCGTTTCGACGGTTTGCGCCTGGACGCGGTGCACGCCATCGAAGACCCGGATTTCCTCCAGGAACTGGCACAACGGGTGCGCCAGCAGACGGGATCGGCGCGCCATGTGTGGCTGATGGTGGAGAACGAACACAACCAGGCCGGCCTGCTCGAACAGGGTTACGACGCGCAGTGGAACGATGACGGCCACAATGCCCTGCATGTGTTGTTGACCGGCGAAACCGAGGCCTATTACGCCGACTACGCGCACAACCCCACCGAACAACTGGCGCGTTGCCTGAGCCAGGGTTTCGTGTTCCAGGGGCATCTCAATCGCCATGGCGTGGCACGCGGTGAACCCAGCGGGCACTTGCCACCCGGCGCCTTCATCCTGTTCCTGCAGAACCATGACCAGATCGGCAACCGGGCCTTCGGCGAGCGCCTGCATCAACTCGCCCACCCGCAAGCACTGCGGGCCGCCACGGTGTTGCTGCTGTTGTCGCCGATGATTCCGCTGCTGTTCATGGGCGACGAGTTCGCCGTCGAGCAACCCTTCCTGTATTTCACCAGCCATCACGGCGAGTTGGCCAAGTTGGTACGGGACGGCCGGCGCAACGAGTTCGCGGCGTTCAGCGTGTTTGCCGACCCACTCCTGCGCGAACACATTCCTGACCCGAACGATCCGCAGACATTTTCAGCATCCCGCCCTGTCCTGCCTTCGACCGGCCATACTGAGATGCACGACCTGTATTGCCGGCTGTTGCAGATCCGCCACCGGCTTCTCATCCCCCGCTTGCCGGGCACCCAGGCACTGGGGGCGGACGAGCTGGGCGAAGGCGCGGTCAGTGCCGCCTGGCGCCTGGGCGATGGCAGCGAACTGCGCATTGACCTGAACCTCAGCGACAAGCCCGTAGTCCACTCCTCACAGACCGGTGCCGCGCGGTTGTTCGAATACCCGCCACAGAGCGCCGATCTGCTGGACCAGGGCACCCTTGCCCCGTATTGCGCGCTCGTCAGTCTCGCCGCCGCAGCCCCTATGCCACTTCGTATGGAGAGCGTCCATGAGTGATGCGCAACTGGAAATTCTGGCCAGCCGTGCCGGCCTCGCGGTCGACTGGATCGACGCCAACGGCCGCCCGCAAAAAGTCGCACCTTCCGTGTTGCGCAATGTGCTGACCGGCCTGGGCCACCCGGCGGGCAGCGCCCAGGAAATCGACGCCAGCCTGCTGGAATTGCAAGCGGTGCAACAGACCCATCACTTGCCGCCATTGATCACCGCCGATGTCGGGACAAGCCTGGATCTGGCGCGTTTTTTTGCACCTCAAACCCCTTGCGAAATCCACCTCGAAGACGGTTCGCGGCTCAACCTGAAACTGGACGCCAACGCAAAGCTGCCGGGGCTGGTACCGGTCGGCTATCAACAGGTCAGCATCGACGGACAAACCTTCACCCTGGCGGTGGCCCCATCCCGTTGTTACAGCGTCGCCGATGCCGTGGACAACCCGATCCCCCGTGCCTGGGGCCTGAGCGTGCAATTGTATGGCTTGCGCCGCCCCGGCGATGGCGGGTTTGGTGACACCCAGGCGCTGGAGGACCTCGCCCGGGTGGCCGGTGAACGTGGCGCCGAGGCGCTGGCGATCAGCCCCTTGCATGCGATGTTTTCCAATGACACCCAACGCTACAGCCCGTATTCGCCGTCCAGCCGTTTGTTTCTCAACAGCCTTTACTGCGCCCCCGGCACCATTCTCGGCGAGCGCGCCCTGCGCACCGCCATTGATGCCACGGGGCTGGCCATTGAGCTCAAGGCGCTGGAGGAGCGTGCGCTGATTGACTGGCCGGCCGCCGCCGAAGCCAAGCATCGGCTGTTGCAGTCGCTGTACGAAGGTTTCGTCCAGGGTGAACACCCCTTGCACGAAGACTTCAGCAGTTTTCGTCACGCTGGTGGCGAAGCGCTGGAAAACCACTGTCGCTTCGAAGCCATACAGGAGGCACGCGCCGCTCGCGGTGAAGGCCTCGACTGGCGACTGTGGCCCGAACCCTGGCGTAATCCGCGTAGCGCCGAACTCGCAGCTTTTGCCGAAGAGAATGCCGGGCGCATCGGCTTCTTCGCCTTCTGCCAGTGGCTGATCACCCGCTGCCTGGAACGCGCGCAAACCGCCGCCCGCGCCAGCGGCATGAGCATCGGCCTGATCGCCGACCTGGCCGTTGGCGCCGATGGCGGCGGCAGCCAGGCCTGGAGCCGTCAGGACGAACTGCTCGCGTCCCTCACCGTCGGTGCGCCACCGGATATTCTCAACCGCACGGGCCAGGGCTGGGGGATTTCCGCGTTTTCACCTGAAGGCCTGGTGCGCAATGGTTTCCGGGCGTTCATCGAAATGCTGCGGGCCAATTTCGCCCATTGCGGTGGCTTGCGTATCGATCACGTCATGGGACTGCAGCGTCTGTGGGTGATCCCCAACGGCTCGCCGCCGGCCGACGGCGCCTACCTGTATTACCCGGTGGACGACCTGTTGCGCTTGTTGACCCTGGAATCCCATCGGCACCAGGCCATCGTCCTCGGCGAAGACCTCGGCACCGTGCCGGACGGCCTGCGGGAAAAACTCATCGCCCGTTCGATGCTCGGCATGCGGGTACTGCTGTTCGAGCAGGACAACACGCACTTCAAGCCGATCCTCGACTGGCCGGACAACGCCCTGGCCACCACCAGCACCCATGACCTGCCCACCCTCAACGGCTGGTGGCATGGCCGCGACATCGACTGGAACGCCCGGCTCGGCATGGTCGACGCCAGCGGAGAGATCGAATGGCGCCAGCATCGCGAGCGCGAGCGCGAGGGCTTGCGCCGGGCGTTGAGCCAGGACCCGCAGAACTTCCGCGAAGAGTCCCACGAAACCGACCAGGTGCTCGACGCCAGCGTACGTTTTCTCGGGCATACCCGGGCACCCTTGGTGCTGCTGCCGCTGGAAGATGCCCTTGGCGTGGAACAACAGGCCAACCTGCCCGGCACCATCGACACTCACCCGAACTGGTCGCGGCGCTTGCCCGGCTACAGCGAAGCCCTGCTCGATGGACCGGATGCCGCGCGGCGCCTGGAACTGCTCGCCTGTGCGCGACTGCAGGCGGCCGAGCGTGACCGATGACCCAACAGCCGACCCACCCGTTGCGCGCCACGCTGCGCCTGCAATTTCATAAAGGCTTCACGCTGGAAGATGCGGTGCCGCTGGTGCCGTATTTCGCACGCCTGGGCATCAGCCATGTCTACGCCTCCCCTTTGCTGCGTGCCCGAGCCGGATCGATGCATGGCTATGACGTGGTGGACCCGACCAGGGTCAACCCGGAACTGGGTGGCGAAGGGGCGCTGCGCAACCTGGTCAACGCCTTGCACGAGCAGGACATGGGGTTGATCCTCGACATTGTCTCCAACCACATGGCGGTCGGCGGCGCTGACAATCCCTGGTGGCTGGACCTGTTGGAGTGGGGACGCCTGAGTCCCTACGGCGAGTTTTTCGACATCCAGTGGCACTCTCCCGATCCGTTGATGGAAGGCCAGCTGCTCCTGCCGTTCCTGGGCAGCGATTACGGCGTGGCGTTGCAGGACGGCACCCTGCCCTTGCGCTTCGATGCCTGGCACGGCAGCTTCCATGTCGAGCACTACGAACACCGTTTCCCGATTTGCCCCTGGGATTACGGCGAGCTGCTCAAGCCCGATGCAGCGCTCGATACGGAGCAGGCCGAACAACTGAAAAACCTGGCCGATCGCTTCAGCACCCTGAGCTACCAATCCGACGCCCACAGCCTGGCCATACCGTTGAAAGCGGAACTGCGCGATCTGGTCAGTGATCCGCTTATTGCTCAAGCCATTGAGCAACACCTGAAGCACTACGACTCACTGACCGGCGAAGGCTTCCAGCGCCTGCACAGCCTGCTGGAGCGCCAGAGCTATCGCCTCGCGAGCTGGCGCACGGCCGCCGATGACATCAACTGGCGGCGCTTCTTTGATATCAATGAACTTGGCGGACTGCGCGTCGAGCGTCCCGCGGTGTTCGAAGCCACCCACGCGAAGATCTTCCAACTGGTGGCCGAGGGGCTGATCGACGGGTTGCGCATCGACCACATCGACGGCCTCGCCGACCCGCGGGGCTACTGCCGCAAGTTGCGGCGCCGGGTCGACAGTCTGTGCGCGGGCCGCCATCTGCCCATCTTTGTCGAAAAAATCCTCGGCGAAGGCGAGACCCTGCACCGCGACTGGTCGGTGGATGGCACCACCGGTTATGAATTCATGAACCAGTTGTCACTGCTGCAAACCGACCCTCGGGGTGCCCAGGCACTGGCCGAACGCTGGCAGCGCCACAGCGAGCGGTCTGCCGACTTCTCCCAGGAAGCACAACTGGCCCGCCAGCAAATCCTCAACGGTTCCCTGGCCGGTGATTTCGAAAGCGTCGCCCAGGCCTTGCTGCAAGTGGCCCGGGACAATCTCATGAGCCGCGACCTGACCCTCGGCGCCATTCGCCGGGCGTTGCAGGCGCTGATCGTGCATTTCCCGGTGTACCGCACCTACATCAGCCCCCTCGGCCGGACAAGCCAGGACGAGGTGTTTTTCCAGCAGGCCATGGACGGCGCCCGCCAGACACTGGGCGAGGCAGACTGGCCGGTGCTCGATTGCCTGGCCGGCTGGCTCGGTGGTGAGCCCTGGCGGCAACGCCCGGCCGGTCGCCAGCGCAAACGCCTCAAGCACGCCTGCGTGCGTTTCCAGCAACTGACCTCGCCAGCCGCGGCGAAAGCGGTGGAAGACACCGCGTTCTATCGTTCGGCCGTCCTGCTTTCGCGCAATGACGTGGGGTTCAGCACCGTGCAGTTCAGTGCGCCGGTGGCCGACTTTCATCGGGCCTGCATCGAGCGCCTTGAAACCTTCCCGGACAATCTGCTGGCCAGCGCCACCCACGACCACAAGCGTGGCGAAGACTCACGCGCGCGGCTGGCGGTATTGAGTGAGCGCAGCGGCTGGTACAGCGAGCAGATCGGCCTGTGGCGCGCCCTCGCCCGGCCTTTGCGCCAAGACGATCAAGTGCCGTCGGCGGGCGATGAGTTGATTCTGTACCAGGCGATCCTCGGCAGTTGGCCACTGGGTTTGGCTATCGATAATCCACCGGCGCTCGAGGACTACGCCAAACGCCTCTGGCAATGGCAGCGCAAGGCCCTGCGCGAAGCCAAGCTGCAAAGCAGCTGGAGCGCGCCCAATGACGCTTACGAGCAAGCGACCGAGGACTTTATCCAGCGCCTGTTGCTCAGCCCCGAAGGTGAGCTGCTGCGTGCGGCCCTGGCCAGGGCGGCCCGTTCGATTGCCGCCCCCGGTGCCCTTAACGGTTTGGCGCAAACCTTGCTGCGCATGACCGTGCCCGGCGTGCCGGATTTGTATCAGGGCAACGATTTCTGGGACTTCAGCCTGGTCGACCCGGACAACCGTCGCCCCGTGGATTACGCCAGCCGCCAGCAGGCACTGCAGCAAGCGGCAGACCTGCCGGACCTGTTATCGAACTGGCAGGACGGGCGCATCAAGCAAGCCCTGATTGCGCGCACTCTGGGCCTGCGCGCCGAACATGCCGAGCTGTTTCGGCGTGGCTCTTACCAGGCCCTGCAAGTGCTGGGCAGCGAGGCCCATCGAGTGCTGGGTTTTGTCCGTGAACGGGAGGGAGAACGCGCCATCGTGATTGTGCCGATACGCTGTGCCGAACTGCTGGAAAACAGTGCCGTCCCCCAGGTCCACGCGCCGCTATGGGGCGATACCCGGATCAAATTGCCGTTCACCGTTGCCGACGAACATCTGAAGGGACTTTTCAGCGGCATCACAGTCACAAAACACAGAGAGCTGCTGATCAGCGCCGCGCTGGGGGATTTCCCGGTCAATCTCATTATTCAAACTAACCACACTTGAGTTCAGTTCAGGAGCATAGCGATGAGTACCGACGATAAACGCATCCGCGAATTCGCCTATCAGATCTGGGAGTCCGAAGGAAAACCCGAAGGTCAGGAAGCCCGCCACTGGGAGATGGCGTGCAAACTGGCGGAAGCCGAAGCCCTGGCACCAAAGAAACCTGCCAAAGCAGCGGCGAGCAAAACCCCGGTCAGCAAAACGGCCAATGGCAAGGCCGGCGAAAGCAAAGTCGCTGCGCCCAAAACCAAGGCCAAGCCTGCAGCGGCCTCGAAAGTGATTCCGCCGGGGGAAAAGGCCGTCGAGAAAAAGCCCCGGGCACCACGAAAACCGCCCGCGGTTTGATTTGTCTTGAGGCCCCTTCGCGGGCAAGTCGAATCGTCGCACCGCCGCTCCCACAGGGAGCTCAGCCACACCACCAAACACTGTGGGAGCGGGCTTGCCCGCGAAGAGGCCATCACTTCCAGCATTGATGTTGCCTGACACACCGCCTTCGCGAGCAAGCTCGCTCCTACAGGTAACTCCCGTTTGCAGGAGCACTTATGACCAGCCCAAAAAAAGCCCCCGCGCCAGCCCCTCGCGCTGAAGCCACGCGAATCCGTGAAGGCCTGCCCTTCCCGCTGGGTGCCACCTGGGACGGACTGGGAGTCAACTTCGCCCTGTTTTCCGCCCACGCCACCCGGGTTGAACTGTGCCTGTTCGACGACAGCGGCGAGGTGGAGCTCGAACGCATCGAGTTGCCCGAATACACCGACGAGATCTACCACGGCTACTTGCCCGACGCTCACCCCGGGTTGATTTACGGTTATCGCGTCTACGGTCCGTACGACCCGGCCAACGGTCATCGCTTCAATCCCAACAAGCTGCTGATCGACCCCTACGCCAAACAGCTGGTCGGCAAGTTGAAATGGTCCGAAGCGCTGTTCGGCTACACCATCGGCCACCCCGACGCCGACCTCAGCTTCGATGAACGTGACAGCGCGCCCTTCGTGCCCAAGTGCAAGGTCATCGACCCGGCGCACACCTGGGGCCACGACCACCGCGTCAGCGTACCGTGGGACAAGACGATCATTTACGAAACCCATGTGCGCGGCTTCAGCATGCGTCACCCTTCGGTTCCGGAAAACCTGCGCGGAACCTTTGCCGGGTTGATGGTCGATGACGTGTTGGAACACATCCGCAAGCTCGGCGTGTCGACCGTGGAGTTGCTGCCGATCCACGCGTTCGTCAACGACCAGCATTTGCTGCACAAGGGCATGACCAATTACTGGGGCTACAACAGCATCGCGTTCTTCGCCCCCGATCCGCGTTACCTGGCCAGTGGCAAGATTGCCGAGTTCAAGGAAATGGTCGCGCACCTGCACGAAGCGAATCTGGAAGTGATCCTCGACGTGGTCTACAACCACACCGCCGAAGGCAACGAGCAAGGCCCGACCCTGTCCATGCGCGGCATCGACAACGCGTCCTACTACCGCCTGATGCCCGATGACAAGCGCTTCTATATCAATGATTCGGGCACCGGCAACACCCTGGACCTGAGTCACCCGTGCGTGCTGCAGATGGTCACCGACTCCCTGCGCTACTGGGCTTCGGAAATGCACGTGGACGGTTTCCGTTTCGACCTGGCGACCATACTCGGGCGCTATCACGACGGTTTCGACGAGCGCCACAGTTTCCTCGTCGCCTGCCGCCAGGACCCGGTGCTGCGCCAGGTCAAGCTGATATCCGAACCCTGGGACTGCGGCCCCGGCGGTTATCAGGTCGGCAATTTTCCGCCGGGCTGGGTCGAGTGGAACGACAAATTTCGCGACACCGTGCGCGCCTTCTGGAAGGGCGACGACGGTCAACTGGCGGACTTCGCCAGCCGCCTGACCGCTTCGGGCGAAATGTTCAATGAACGGGGGCGCCGCCCCTACTCATCGCTGAACTTCGTCACCGCCCATGACGGCTTCACCCTCAACGACCTGGTGTCGTACAACGACAAGCACAACGAGGCCAACGACGAAAACAATCAGGACGGCAGCAACAACAACCTGTCCTGGAACCACGGCGTCGAAGGCCCCACCGATGATCCCGAGATCAACGCGCTGCGCCATCGGCAGATGCGCAATTTCTTCGCCACCCTGCTGCTGGCCCAAGGCACGCCGATGCTGGTGGCCGGCGACGAATTCGCCCGCACCCAGGAGGGCAACAACAATGCGTATTGCCAGGACAGCGAGATCGGCTGGGTCAACTGGGACCTCAGCGAAGACGGCAAGGCCCTGCTCAAGTTCGTCAAACGCCTGATCAAGTTGCGCCTGACCTACCCGATCCTGCGCCGCGGGCGTTTTCTGGTGGGCAACTATAACGAAGACATCGGCGTCAAGGACGTGACCTGGCTGGCACCGGACGGCACGGAAATGACCACCAAGCATTGGCACGATGCACACAACCGCTGCCTGGGCATGCTGCTCGATGGCCGCGCCCAGGAAACCGGCATTCGCCGCAAAGGCGCCGACGCGACCCTGATGCTGGTGGTCAACGCGCATCACGACATCGTCAATTTCCGCCTGCCGGAAGTGCCTGACGGCGGTTTCTGGACGTGCATGATCGACACCAACCAGCCGGCGATCCGTGGCCAGGAGCGCTTCGAGTTCGGCCATGAATACTCGGTTACCGGTCGTTCATTGCTGCTGTTCGAGTTGCAGCATGAGGAAGAGGAGTGACGACGAGGCTCAGGCATTCAGCGCGCGACTGCCACAGAGCGGAAAAATCATTTTGGCCGGGTTCGCGACGCGACGAATAGCGTTGCATGAGCAATACTCGATTCGCGGCGATCCAGGGTTGGGGTTGTCGCACCTCGCTATCCACCAGCCCTCACGGGTCGGCCGGGCTTGTCTCGCGCACGACTGAAGGCGAAGCAGCACAAGGACGTAATACCCATGAAATCCGTTTCCCTCAGCGAAGCCAGCCTGCCTTCCCAGATCTGGAACAGTGCCCCGCAACTGGACAGCATTGCGGCCATCAGCACCCAATCCCTGGTGCCTGCCGGTGCACGCGCAGTGTTCATTGCCCCGCACCCCGGCGATGAAGTCGTGACCTGCGGTGGCCTGCTGCAATTGCTCAGCAACCTGGGCCACCCGCTGCAATTGATCTCGATCACCGACGGCAGCGCCAGCCATCCCGGTTCCCGGCAGTGGTCGGAAAAACGCCTCAGCGTATTTCGTCCCCAGGAAAGCGTGGAAGCCATCCGCCGACTCGGGTTGCCGATGCACAGCCTGAAGTGGATCCGTGGCGGGTTTACCGACAACGCCCTGGTGGAACACGAAGAACGGATCGCCCAGTTCATCGGGCGCTACCTGCGCCCGGGTGATGTGGTGTTCAGCACCTGGTGCGAAGACGGCAACGTCGACCACGACACCGTCGGCCGCGCCAGTGCCAGGGCGGCGACCAGTGTGGGAGCCACCTACAACGACGTGCCGTTCCGGGCCTGGCACTGGCCGGCACGGGACCGGGAGCTGATCCCCTGGCATCGTGCGCGCAAGGTGCGCCTCGATGCCTGGACCGTCGCCCGCAAGAGCCACGCCACCCACGCCTACGCCAGCCAACTCGACGGTGAACCCGCCATCGGCCTTGCGCCGTTGATGCCGCGCACGCTGCTGGAGCGCATTCGTTTGCCTTATGAAATCGTCTTCGTCTAAGCCCACTACGCTTTCTGTAGGAGCGAGCCTGCTCGCGATGGTCGTCAACGATAACGCTGGTTGGCAGGCGCCCCGCGGTGCTCTCAGGTTTATCGCGAGCAAGCTCGCTCCTACAGGGGGCATTGACCGCCGATGTTAAACAGCGAGCTTGCTCGCGAAAAACTTGAGAGCGCCGCAAAGTGTCAAATCTGGCACGTTGGCGTTAAAGGCAAACTGAACTGCCCGTCCATGCGTCAGTCGCATGCATAGGCAGCCCCGAATCATAGGAGCGAACGTGGCCAGTCATTCCAAGCACCAATCAGCTGAATCGGTGCCGTTGAGTACTCCCCCGGACATCCACCGACTGCGCGTGCTGACGGTCAACACCCATAAGGGATTCACCGCGCTCAACCGGCGCTTCATCCTTCCCGAGCTGCGTGAAGCCGTGCGCAGTACGTCGGCGGACCTGGTGTTTCTGCAGGAAGTGGTCGGCGAGCACGACCGCCACTCCTCCCGCTACAACGATTGGCCACAGACCTCGCAATATGAGTTCCTTGCCGACAGCATGTGGAGCGACTTCGCCTATGGGCGCAACGCCGTCTATCCCGACGGTCACCATGGCAATGCCCTGCTGTCGAAATACCCGATCCGCGAATACCGAAACCTGGATGTCTCCATCACCGGCCCGGAACGCCGCGGCTTGCTGCACTGCGTGCTGGACGTGCCGGGGCACAGCGAAGTGCATGCCATCTGCGTGCACCTCAGCCTGCTGGAAAGCCATCGTCAGCTGCAATTGCAGTTGCTCTGCCAGCTCCTCGAATCCCTTCCGGATGATGCGCCGGTGATCATTGCCGGCGACTTCAACGACTGGCAGATGCAAGGCAACGCCGCCCTTGCCCGCCGCGACTACCTGCACGAAGCCTTCGAGCGCCACCATGGCCGCCCGGCCAAAACCTACCCTGCGCGGTTCCCCCTGTTGCGCCTGGATCGCGTCTACCTGCGCAATGCCAGCAGTCATGAGCCGAAAATACTCGGGAACAAGCCGTGGACGCACCTTTCCGACCATTTGCCGTTGGCGGTGGAAGTCCATCTTTGAATCGCGGCCTTTCGGTTCGAAGTGACGAAAGGTCATCCCCACCTGTTATTTCTGACAGTAGCCACGTTGTATCGGTGCCTGCTACGTTGTTGCCGCCCTGAGGGAAATCCGCAGGGGCTTGCGACACACACGTAGCGCCTTGGTTGCCGAAGGTACTTGCGGGTCATAGTTGCACCCGATGTTGTCTTGCAACTCGCGCTGCCCAGCACGTCTGGTTCCTGGCCATTGATTCCGGCCAAAGGAACGGAAGTTGATCCCATCGCGGAGGCAACATGGAGTTTTCGACAGATCTGTCCAAGTACCGTTATGGCGCCTGCCTGTTCTCGATCTGGTTATGTGCGAACTGGCCCCAACCCGCCTACGCAGCCTGCACACTCACCTCAACCGCCGGCAACTCCAACTTCGTCTGCGACAGCGGCACCAGTGGGCCGTTGACCGATTTGTCGGGCAATAACACCCTGACCTTCCCCGCCAATGGCACCGGCAGGATCAACGGCAACGTGACCTTCGGTGCCGGCGCCGACGCTGTGAACATGGACTCGGGCATCGTGGCCGGCGCAGTGGATCTGGGCGACGGGGCAGATAGTTTTACGATCACCGGCGGGCAAGTCACCGGAGCCGTCAACCAAGGCAGTGGCATCGATGACTTCATCATATCCGGCGGAATCATTGGGTCCCTGGCCCAAGGGGACGGCCGCGACACCTTTCTGATGACCGGAGGCACCATCGTCGGCGCCTTCGAAGATGGCGACGTCGCCAAAATGACCCGCGGTACCATCGGCCGCGTCAACATGAAACTCGATAACAATATCTTCGATATGTCCGGTGGGCAGATCCTCGGCAATCTGGTGACGGGTTTAGGCACCGATGAGATCATCGTCTCCGGGGGGCGTATCGGCGGCAACATCAGTGTCAGCAACGGCAACGACAGCATCACAATCACCGGCGGAGAAATCGCCGGCGAGATTCGCGCCGGCAACGGCGATGACACGCTGCTGTGGGACGGCGGCGGAATCATCCGCTCGCCAGTCCTGCTGGAGGCAGGCGACGACCGCGCCACTTTGCGCAATCTGACCGAAAGCACCCTCGCCCAGACCCCGAGCATCGATGGCGGCGATGGCGGCGATGGCAATGACCTGCTGACCTTCGATCACACCACCTCATCGGGCGCTGCCCGGTATATCAACTGGGAAACCGTCAACCTGGGCAACGGTTCGCGCTTCGATCTGGATGGCAGCTTTCAACTGGGGGACGAGAACAGCGAGACGCGCGTGTTCAACATCGACGGCAGCAGTATGCTCACGTCAATCCAGGGCAGCATCACCTCTTTGACCCCGGGCCGGCTCGCGACCTTGAACAACAGCGGGGTCATCGACCTTGCCAGCGGTAACTCGCGTACCAACGACACCCTGACGGTTGAAGGCAATTACGTGGGCAACGGCGGCCAGTTGCTCTTGCAAAGCGCAGTGGGCGATGACAGCTCCCCCAGTGACAAGCTGGTGGTCAACAACGGAACGCTGACCGGCAGCACCCTGATCAGCGTCACCAACATTGGCGGCGCGGGCGCCCTGACCCGGCAAAACGGTATCCAGCTGGTACAGGCCCAAGGCACGGCGGTCAGCGACAACACTGCGTTCGCCCTCAAAGCCCCGGTGTCAGTGGGTGCCTTCGACTACCGCCTGTTCAAAGGCGGCATCACACCGGGCAGCGAAAACAGTTGGTACTTGCGTTCCTCGGTGGTGGCGCCGCCCGTGGTTGCCGTCGCCAACCCGGATCCCGCCTTGCCGCCGACGCTGGAACCCATCGTGGCAGTGCCGGTCGCCGCGCCTGTGGTCGTGGCTACCGGGGCTCAAGGATCTGAAGGCGTCGTGACGCTCAAAGCTCTTGCGTTACCAGCCGCCGTACCCGGCGCAGACCCTATCCCCCTGTATCGAGAGGCGGTGCCTACCTGGTCGGTGGTACCACCGGCTGCAGCACAATTGAGCCTGTCAGCACTGGGTACCTTTCATGACCGTCAGGGCGATCAGCGTCTGCTGACCGAAACCGGCGCCTTGAGCGCAGGTTGGGGACGGGTCTACGGCAAAAACCTCGAGCAGACCTGGGCCGGCACCGTCACACCAAGACTGGATGGCTCTCTCAATGGCTTCCAGGTCGGCAATGACCTGTTCAGTTCACAACTGGCGGGTGGGCAAACCCAGCGCAGCGGTTTCTTCATCGGCCACAGTCGCCTGCAAGGGGATGTCGACGGTTTCAATCAGGGCTTCGAAGGCAAACGCTCCGGCAACGTCGAGTTGAAAGGCGACAGCCTTGGCGTTTACTGGACCCTGACCGATCCTGCCCGTGCCTATCTCGATATCGTGGCCATGTACACCTGGCTCAATGGCGACAACCGCTCCGAAAGTGGCCTGAAGATCGACAATGACGGCCACGTAACGACGTTGTCGGCAGAAGTTGGATACCCGGTCGCCGTGTCTGGCAACTGGGTAGTCGAACCCCAGGCCCAGTTGATTTACCAGCAGGTCAAGCTCGACAGCCAGGACGACGGCATCTCCCGTGTCTCGTTCGATTCCGACAGTGCCTGGACCGGCCGCGTCGGCGCACGTCTCAAGGGTCGCTACGAAGTCAGTGGCCGACCGCTGGAACCCTATTTGCGGGCCAACATCTGGCACACCTTCACGGGTACCGATACGGTCACCTTTGATCATGTCGACCAGATCGAAACCCAGCAACGAGCCTCGTCCGCCGACCTTGGCATCGGCATGGTACTGAGCGTTGCAGCCTCGGTCAGCGTGTACGCCGGACTTGACTACACCAGCAATATCGACAGCAACCGGCAACGGGGGACATTCGGTAACGTGGGGGTTCGGGTGAAGTGGTGAGGCGTTGAAACCGCTCTATCCCGAGGTTTTTTGACGATTATTCGAATAAAAAAGCACCTGGAGACACGCCATTAAACAGCCCCTTTTAAACCATTACCACTTATCGGCCATCTTCTTGACTCGACTGTTTCGGTCTTCTTGACTTCACGTTACTACCCCCGAAAACACTACCAGGACCAGCCGCGGGCTCCCGTAAAAACGGGCAGCCCGTGACGCCGCCTAATCCATTCGGTCGCCCCTCATTCGGGGTAGGAGAGACGCCAGAGCGAGATACCACATGCAACTGCAAGGTAGGTCTCCATGAACATCCCCCTCACCTCGCAAGAAATCAAAGTCACTTTTTGCACTGTATCGAGTTCACTCCTGCTGTGTTCCTCCATTGAATTGCTCGCCGCCACTGCCGAGCAGGAAACAACGCCGTGGTATCGCCAGGACATCCCGGCTATCGGTCTGACAACCCTTGCAGCAACCTGGCCCGGTCAATTCAGCGCTCATCCCGATCTGCGCAGTTCCAGCCTGACCACCGAAGACGCCGCGCCCACGGCCTGGGACCAACTCTACGGCCAGCCCTCTCGCCAGGCACAAGCCGATTACCTTTCCCAGGGTCTGGCCGTTCCCGGTACCAACGCACTCAAAGGCCCGGCGATCCTCACCCTGCAAAGTGCCAGCGGCCATACGCAAAGGGTCGGTCTGGTCAGTGGCTCGAACCAGTTCCAGCTCAACAACAAGGGCGCACAGGTCACCCCGGCCATGTCCAACCCCAGCCGCGACACGCTCAACCTTCAGGGGCAAAGCCTCGGCGCCTATTGGAGCCTGACCGGACCACAAGGCTGGTACGTCGACCTGACCGCCAGCGGTGGCCGGGTCAGCGGCTTCACCCGTAATGAGCAAGGGACCCGAAGAGCCACCGAAGGCAGCGCGATGACGCTGTCGGTGGAAGGTGGTTTTCCTATCGGTCTGGGCGAAAACTGGGTGATTGAACCCCAGGCGCAATTGATCAACCAGCGCATCACCCTGGACACCCCGTATGCCGGCTCGGGAAACGCGTCTTCCACTGACCTGACTTCGTGGAGCGGCCGGGTCGGTGCGCGCTTGAAAGGCAGTTACGACATCAGCGGGATGCCGGTCGAACCTTACGTGCGGACCAACTTGTGGCACACGGTGTACACCGGCAATACCGTGACCCTCGATCAGGTCGACAAGATCAGCAGCAGCCGCAAGTCCTCGACCGTCGAACTGGGCCTGGGTCTGGTCGCCAGGGTCACCCCGACCGTGAGCCTGTACGTCAGTGCCGACTACAGCAGCGACGTGGACGACAATGATTTGAATGGGTTGATTGGCAGCCTGGGTGTGCGGATGCGCTGGTGAGGGAATACTTCAAAAGATCTTTTGGCGAGGCTGGCCCCTTCGCGAGCAAGCCCGCTCCCACATTCATCCAATGTGGGAGCGGGCTTGCTCGCCAATAGCAATGGCGCCGTCTCTGGATCAGCCCTGCGGCCGTAACATCAACACCGCCAACGGCGGCAAATTCAACACCAGCGACAACGCCTGCCCATGGCTCGGCGTTTCCTCGGCCATTGCCCCGCCACTATTGCCGTAATTGGAACCGGCATAGATAGACGAATCGCTGTTGAGCACCTCGTTCCACTGCCCGGAAAACGGCACGCCAACGCGATAAGCCTCGCGGGGTACCGGTGTGAAGTTGGCCACCACCAGCACAGGTCGGCCGTCCTTGCTCCAGCGCAGCCACGCATAAACGCTGTTGATCGCGTCATCGCCGATCAGCCACTGGAAACCCTGCGGCACGTCGTCCTGCTCATGCAGGGCCGGCTCTTCGCGGTACAGGCGATTGAGGTCGCCGACCAGTTTCTGTACGCCCTTGTGCTCGGAGTACTGCAACAAGTACCAGTCCAGTTGCTGATCGTGGTTCCACTCGCGCCATTGGCCGAACTCGCAGCCCATGAACAGCAGTTTCTTGCCCGGATGCGCCCACATGAAACTCAGGTAGGCCCGCAGGTTGGCGAATTTCTGCCAACGGTCGCCGGGCATTTTGTCGATCAGCGAGTGTTTGCCGTGTACCACTTCGTCGTGGGAGATCGGCAGGATGAAGCGCTCGGACCAGGCGTACACCAGGCCAAAACTCAGCTCGTTGTGGTGATGGGCGCGGTACACCGGATCCTGCTGGATGTAATGCAGGGAATCGTGCATCCAGCCCATGTTCCATTTGTAGGCAAAGCCCAGGCCACCCTGTTGGGTGCCCTGGCTGACGCCTGGCCATGCGGTGGATTCCTCGGCGATCACCAGCGCACCGGGTGCTTCCAGAGCGACCACATCGTTGAGGTGGCGCAGGAAATCGATGGCCTCCAGGTTCTCGCGCCCGCCGTGACGGTTCGGCACCCACTCGCCGGCCTTGCGCGAGTAGTCGCGGTACAGCATTGAGGCCACGGCATCGACCCGCAGGCCATCGACGTGGAAGTGCTTGAGCCAGTGCAGCGCCGACGCCAGCATGTAGCCGTGCACTTCGGTGCGCCCCAGGTTGTAGATCAGCGTGTCCCAATCCTGGTGGAAACCTTCCTGCGGGTTGCCGTACTCGTACAGCGCCGTGCCGTCGAACTGGGCCAGGCCGTGGGTATCGGTGGGGAAATGCGCCGGCACCCAGTCGAGAATCACCCCGATGCCGGCCTGGTGGCAGGCATTGACGAACGCGGCGAACTGGTCCGGCGTGCCATAACGCGCACTCGGCGCGAATTGCGACAGCAACTGATAACCCCACGAACCGCCGAACGGGTGCTCCATGATCGGCATCAGTTCGATGTGGGTGAAGCCCAGGTCTTTGACATAGGGAATCAGTCGTTCGGTCAGTTCCGGCCAGCTGTACTGGCGGGCCACTTCACCCAGGTCGTCCAGCTCGCATTGCCACGAACCGGCGTGCAATTCGTAGATCGACAAGGGCGCCGTCACCCGCTGGTGGTCGCCACGGGCCACCATCCAGTCCTGATCCTGCCAGTCGATATGCAGCGGCGAGGCGACTTTCGAGGCGGTGTCCGGCGGCAGACTGGTGGCCAGCGCCATCGGGTCGGCCTTCAGCGGCAGGATGCCGTGGGCACCGAGAATTTCATACTTGTAGGCGTCCCCCGCTTGCAGGCGCGGGATGAACAATTCCCAGACCCCGGTGGGATGGCGCAGGCGCATCGGATGGCGGCGCCCGTCCCAGACGTTGAAATCACCGACCACCGACACCCGCCGGGCATTGGGCGCCCACACCGCGAAACGCACACCGTCGACGCCGTCCACGGTCTTGAGCTGGGCACCGAGGCACGCACTGAGGTCGCGGTGATTGCCTTCGGCAAACAGGTACAAATCCATGTCGCCCAGCAAGGGGCCGAAGCTGTAAGGGTCTTCGGCCGTCTGCTCGCCGCCGGCCCAACGGGTGCGCAGCAGATAGGCTTGCGCGCGGTCGAAATGCCCGACAAACAACCCCGGCGTCTCTGTGGCTTGAAGACTCCCAAGCGCTTCGCCGGAGTCCCTGGCCAGAACTTCTACACTCAGGGCGCCTGGCAGATAGGCGCGGATGAACTGTCCACCGGCACCATCACCGTGGGGGCCAAGTATGGCAAAGGGATCGATATGCTCGGCGCGCACCAAGGCATCGATATCCCGTGCGCCGGGCAGCAGCGCTTCTTTGTGATGACCCTGTTCCTTGTTCGAGACACTCATGACTACTCTCCACCAAGATCGGAAAAGGGTTTAAGCCCACTCAATAATCCATATAAACCGTGCAATGGCACGGGCAACCAGGTGGGGCGATTTTCCGCCTCATAGGCCACTTCATACGCCGCCTTCTCCAGACCGAACAACGCCAGCGCGGCGTCCTCGCCTTCGGGATCTTGCCATGCATGGGCAAGACTAGCTGCCGCCAGCCGATAGGCGTCGACAAATGCTGTTCGCGCTTCACTCAAGTAGCGCTCGGTGACCCGCACACGCGCGGCATCGGCCGCCGCCGTGTTATCGACGTTGTGCACGTTGATCGCCATTGCCGCCGCATAGTCGAAGGAACGCAGCACGCCACTGACATCCTTGTACGGGCTGTGTTTGCCCCGACGTTCATGCAAGGGCCGCGCCGGTTCCCCTTCGAAGTCGATCAAGTACGCATCGCCCTTGATCACCAGCACCTGGCCCAGATGCAGGTCGCCATGCACACGAATGCGCAAGCCACCCGCAGTCTTTTTACCCAACGCTTGTACATGTCCGAGAATGGCTTTTTTGTTGTCCAGTAAATGGCTGACCAGGGTCTGGTCCGCCGGGGTCAATTGATTTTGATGCTGCTTGAGCAAGCTCAGCGCGTGCTCGATTTGCGTTGCGACATCCCTGGCCGAAGCCAGCGCCTCCTTCTGCGTGGTGACCTGCGGCAAGAAGTCCGGGTTGGCATTGGGCGCTGCCAGCACCTGATGCATTTCCCCCAGGCGCCGGCCCAGCATACCGGCAAAATCTTTCAGTTCGCCGAGCGCGTTGTAGTGTTGCTCCTGCTCGGACATGGCGTCGGCCAGTTCATCGCGCAGCGCCCGTTCGAGGTTGTTTTGCGTCCATTCCCAGGCATCGCCCTGATTGTTCAGGTAACCCTGGGCGATCATCAGCAGGTTGTCCTCACCCGCCCCGTCCCGGCGCACCACGGCCCCCAGCAGTGGCGAGATATTGCTGAACCCGGCTGCGGTCAGGTAGGCGCTCATCTCAAGCTCGGGATGCACGCCACTGGCGACCTTGCGGATCAACTTGAGCACCATGCTGTTGCCGATCACCACCGAGCTGTTGGACTGTTCCGCCGACAGGTAGCGCACCGGCGACTCGGCGTTGAGGCCGAGCTTTTCCAGTTCGGCGGTGGACTCGAAGCGAATGTCGCCATCGCTGCTGGGCAATACGGTACCGGCCTGAATCCCTTGCAATACGGCTTGCACGAAGGATTCCAGGCTGAAGGCATCGGTGATCAGGCCGACCTGGCGTCCGCGCCGTACCCGCGACAGCGCCAGTTGCTGCGGTAGCGGTGTACCGACCTGATCCTCGGAGATAAAGCCGAACGGCAACTGATAGCGACTGCTCTGGCCAGCGCTGGTGACATTGATCTCACTGAACAGCACCGGATGCTGCGCATCGCCGAAGCGCACGCCGTAGGCCAGATCGACCTGCTCGATGGCGGCGTCCTTGCCGGCGAACCAGCGACGATTCTGCAACCAGCTGGGCAGGATGCTCTGCTCAAGGGTGTGGCGTGACGGCGCTTCGAGCAGTTCTTCCATGCGTTTTTTCAGCACCAGCGTGGTGAAGTCCGGCAGGCTCTGTGCGGGCTCCACATGCCAGCTGGGCATCTGGTTTTCCGCGGCGAGGCCGAACCAGTAGAAGCCGTAGGGCGCGAGGGTCAGGAGAAAATTCAACTGGCCGATGGGCGGGAAGGCGTTACCCCCGAGCATCTCCACCGGCACCATGCCGACGTAGGCCGATAAATCGAGCTCGGCGGCCTGGGCACTGCGCGACACGTTGGCCACGCACAGGATGACTTCGTGTTTACCGTCCGGCCCGGTGTATTCGCGGGTGTAGGCCAGGATCCGCCGGTTGCTCGGCGACAGCATCTTCAATGTACCGCGCCCGAAGGCCTTGGACTGCTTGCGCACGGCGAGCATGCGCCGGGTCCAGTTCAACAGCGAATGCGGGTCGCCGGCCTGGGTTTCGACGTTGACCGACAGATAGCCGTATTGCGGGTCCATGATCGGCGGCAGCACCAGGCTGGCCGGGTCGGCGCGGGAGAAACCGCCGTTGCGGTCGATGGACCATTGCATCGGCGTGCGCACGCCATCGCGGTCGCCGAGGTAGATGTTGTCGCCCATGCCGATCTCGTCGCCGTAATACAGGGTCGGCGTCCCTGGCATCGACAGCAACAGGCTGTTGAGCAGTTCGACCCGGCGTCGATCACGCTCCACCAGCGGCGCCAGGCGCCGGCGAATCCCCAGGTTGATCCGCGCGCGACGGTCGGCGGCGTAGTAATTCCACAGGTAGTCGCGCTCCTTGTCGGTGACCATCTCCAGGGTCAGTTCATCGTGGTTGCGCAGGAAGATCGCCCATTGGCAGTTGGCGGGAATATCCGGGGTCTGGCGCAGAATATCGGTGATCGGGAAGCGATCTTCCTGGGCCAGCGCCATGTACATGCGTGGCATCAACGGGAAGTGAAAGGCCATGTGGCATTCGTCGCCGTTCAGGCCTTTCTTGTCGGTGTCGCCGAAGTACAGCTGGGTGTCCTCCGGCCACTGATTGGCCTCCGCCAGCAGCATGCGGTCGGGGTAATTGGCGTCGATTTCGGCGCGGATCTGTTTCAGGACGTCGTGGGTTTCCGGCAGGTTTTCGTTGTTGGTGCCGTCGCGCTCGATCAGGTAGGGAATCGCATCCAGGCGCAAGCCGTCGATGCCCATGTCGAGCCAGTAACGCATCACCGACAGCACCGCTTTCATGACCTGCGGGTTATCGAAATTCAGGTCCGGCTGGTGGGAGTAGAAACGGTGCCAGAAGTATTGGCCGGCGACCGGGTCCCAGGTCCAGTTGGACTTCTCTGTATCGAGAAAGATGATGCGGGTGCCGTCGTATTTCTGATCGTCGTCGGACCACACGTAGAAGTCCCGCGCCGCCGACCCGGGTTTGGCCTTGCGTGCGCGCTGGAACCACGGATGCTGGTCGGAGGTGTGGTTGATGACCAGTTCGGTGATCACCCGCAGGCCGCGTTTGTGTGCCTCGGCAATGAAACGCCTGGCATCGGCCATGGTCCCGTAGTCACTGTGCACGCCGCGGTACTCGGCGATGTCATAACCGTCGTCGCGCCGTGGCGAGGGATAGAAGGGCAACAGCCAGATGGTGTTGACGCCCAGGTCGGCGATGTAGTCGAGCTTGGCGATGAGGCCGGGAAAGTCGCCGATCCCGTCGTTGTTGGAGTCGAAATACGATTTGACGTGTACTTGATAGATCACCGCATCCTTGTACCAGAGCGGGTCCTTGATGAACGTGGCTGCCTTGGGTTTCTTCGCCATGTGAAACTCCTGGTGAATTCATAAAGGCCGCTCTCAATACGCCCCTGTAGGAGCTGCCGAAGGCTGCGATCTTTTGATCTTCACTTTCTTTAACGCAAAAGATCGCAGCCTTCGGCAGCTCCTACAGGGGGGCGGCGCATTCAAGAGGCGGTGATGCGCCAGATCCCGAACGGCTGGTACGCCGGGTCGATCCGCATGAACTGATGCTTGCCATGCCAGGTCCAGCGATGGCCATTCATCAGGTCTTCGCCCTGGGTGCTGGCGTCGTCGGGCAAACCCATTTCCCACAGCGGCAACTCGAAGTTCGCCTCCTGCACGTTGTGCGGATCGAGACTGACCGCCACCAGAATAAAGTTGCTGCCGTCAAAACTGCGTTTGCCGAAATACAGGATGTTGTCGTTCCAGGCGTTGTAGACCTTCAGGCCCAGATGCGTGTGCAGCGCCGGGTTCTGCCGGCGGATGCGGTTGAGCTGGGCAATCTCGGCAATGATGTTGCCCGGCGCATTGAAGTCCCTGGGGCGGATCTCGTACTTCTCGGAGTCGAGGTACTCCTCCTTGCCCGGCACCGGTGCTGACTCGCACAACTCGAAACCCGAATACATGCCCCACAGGCCCGAACCCATGGTCGCCAGCACGGCGCGGATGAGGAACCCGGGACGCCCGGATTCATGCAGGAACGCCGGGTTGATGTCCGGGGTATTGACGAAAAAATTCGGCCGGTAGCACTCGCGCCACGGCGATTCGTTGAGTTCAGTGAAGTAAGTCGCCAGTTCGGCCTTGGTGTTGCGCCAGGTGAAGTAGGTGTAGCTCTGGGAGTAACCGACCTTGCCCAGGCGCGCCATCATCGCCGGAGTAGTAAAGGCCTCGGCCAGGAAGATCACTTCCGGGTACAGCGCCCGTACATCGGCGATCAGCCATTGCCAGAACGGCAACGGCTTGGTGTGCGGGTTATCGACGCGAAAGATCTTCACGCCCTCCTCGACCCATCCCACCACGATG
The DNA here is from genome assembly GCF_019219205.1 of Pseudomonas sp. PDM27. Taxonomy (NCBI): domain Bacteria; kingdom Pseudomonadati; phylum Pseudomonadota; class Gammaproteobacteria; order Pseudomonadales; family Pseudomonadaceae; genus Pseudomonas; species Pseudomonas sp. PDM27. The sequence continues at coordinate 62,699 of NZ_JAHUWF010000019.1, forward strand.
TCACGCAACTCCACCCACAGGCTCGGAATCGCCTCGGGGGCATAGAAATCGACGTTGACGATGTCCTGGTATTTCTTCGGCGGGTTCTCCGCGTACTTGATCGTGCCGTCAGGCCGCCAGTTGAACCAGCCGGGGTGCTGCTTGAGCCATGGGTGGTCCTGGGAGCACTGGATAGCGAAGTCGAGGGCGATTTCCAGGCCGTGGGCCGCAGCGGCCGAGACCAGTCGGCGGAAGTCTTCGCGAGTCCCCAACTGCTTGTGAATCGCCTCGTGGCCGCCCTCCTCGCTACCGATCGCATAGGGACTGCCCGGATCATCGGGGCCTGCCGTCAGCGAGTTGTTCGGGCCCTTGCGGTAACTGCGCCCGATCGGGTGAATCGGCGGGAAATACAGCACATCGAAGCCCATGTCGTGGATCATCGCCAGCCGCGAATGCACGTCATTGAAAGTACCGTGGCGTTCCGGGCTGTCGGTGATCGAACGCGGGAACAACTCATACCAACTGGCAAACTGCGCCAGCTCGCGCTCCACATCCACCGGGTACTCCGGGCTCAGGCTCAGGTAGGCACGATGATCGACGCGGGCCATGAGGTCGGCGCTACGCGGGTGCAAAAACAGTGCGACCTGCTCGGTTTCGAGCAGTCCTGCCAGTTCATGGTGCAATGCCGCCAATTGCTCACTGAGCTGCCCCTCACTGCGCTCGGCAGCTTGCTGCACCTGGATCCGCCCTTCCTGCAATTCGAGGCTGACGGGCACCGCTGCTATATGCTTCTTTTCCAGCTCGTAGCAAAAACTGGCGAACTGATCGATCCAGGCTTCGATACAGAACAGATAACGGCCCTGACCGTTCACCCGGAACTGCCCCTGCCAACCGTTGTTGCCCAGATCCTGCATGACAGCGCTTTGCCAGACATCCTCGTCCTCGGCCCGCCAGCGCACGCGAACCGCCAGCTTGTCATGCCCGTCGGCAAAGACCTTGGCCGTGACCACCACATCCTGCCCCACCACCGCCTTGACCGCGAACTGCCCGCCTTCAAGGGTCGGCATGATGTTTTCTATGACAATGCGCGGCAGCAACAGCGCCTGCGCCAGCGGCATGTGCGGGTTGTAGCTCAACTCAGTCGGTTTTTCAGCCGTCATCGAGCCTCTCTCCTTACGCCCCATGGACGCGCTTGTGTCTGGTCGCTACCCGAACGGGCCATCCGCCCCGGGACCTACTCACTTAGGTTCCGAGCGATGGCTGGCGGGAAAAGTTCATCAGCAATTTGCGGAATCAAATCGTTCGCACAGCAGTCAACCTACTTAAGCACGACTCACGCCATGTGCCACTGGAGGCTTGAACCATGACCAATCCATTCCCGGCAGAAACCCCCGATCCAAACATCGACAACCCGGTTATACCGCCAAGCGAACCACAACCGGTGCCCGAACAGGACCCACCTGGCACAACCCCGCCGCCAAGGGAAGAACCGCCAGCGACGATGCCGCCGGTGATTGTGAATCCTGAATGAAGACAGTTGATCGTTCCTGCCTCGACACCAGGAACGATCATCAAAAATGAATGACACTTCCCAAGTACCTGTAGTACCGATCCTAAAGCGCCAATTCTGCCCGTCCGACACTTTACGAAACTTACATCTCGCGCCTTATATAGCCACCACTTCTTCAGCCTTGAGGGTGGTTAGCCATGAAAACGTTTTTTTCCAGCGTCAGCGAATTCACAAACAGAGGTAGCGCCCAGCACCACGCGCTAAACCGTGAACGACCACTCGACGGCTGGCCATTCCGTGAAAATATTCAACTACGAATTTCTTTGCTTCGAAGCCGAACGCAATCCCTCTGAACAATCAACCAAAAGCTCAATCATCAGGGAGCTGGAGAAACATCTGCTTCACGGTGATATGGACTACAGCCAGCACGAACTCTGCGAAACACAGAGCAACGAGCAGGAGTCAGGCTGTGAAGCGACTTGCGCAGACAGGGTTAATCCCTGACAGCTCCTAGGGTTGATGATCCTTGTCAATCAGCTTCACAATCCTCGGCATCACACTGAACACCCCCAGCGCCAACAGCGTGCTGAGCACTGCCGTCGCCTCCCGGCCCAGCCCGGTGGCGACGCCGATGGCGGCGGTCATCCATAGGCCGGCGGCGGTGGTCAGGCCCTTGACGTCGCTTTCGTCGCCGTCGCGGTTTTTCAGGATGGTGCCGGCCCCCAGGAAGCCGATCCCGGCAATCACGCCCTGCACGACCCGACTCATGGCATCGGCCTGTGAACCGGACATTTGCGGCACCAGCACGAACAGCGCCGCCCCCATCGCCACCAGCATGTGGGTGCGCACACCAGCAGCCTTGCCCTGGTGTTCACGTTCGAACCCGAGAATTCCGCCCAGCACGGCGGCCATCAGCAGACGCACGGTCATCCGCGTCAATTGCGAGGCATCGGTGATGTCGGCGAACTCGGCTTGCAGGGTCACCCAGACTTCGTGCCACCAGGCGTTCATGGTGTTGTCCTTGTGAGGAGCCATGGAGAGTGGACCGCAGCGACCATTAATCGGTCGCACAGAACGATGATCGGCAGTTGCGGCCTGAAACTTCAGATACCCCTGAAAAAGGATTCCGCCATGACCGTTCGCATCGAGAACCAGACTTGCTTTTTCACCACCGAAAATGGCGAACAGATTCGTCTGTGTCCTGACGTGACCATCGTCACCGATGGGCGCAAAGCCATGTCGGCAGTGGACATCGAAGGCCAGCGCATCTACATCACCGAAGCGGAAGCCGACGCCTTGACCGTCGCAGGCGCGGTGGATGGACGCCGGCACCTGAAAGCCAGCGACAGTGATTCGGTGATTTGACTGAGGTTGATCAACACCCGCCGCAGCTGTTGTGCATAGGCGTTTGCACCTTTGTGCGACGGCTGCTTCAAGTTGTCGCAGGCCGGACGAACACGGCCATCTGATCCGCTTTTTAATCCAATACCTGAGTCTGTTATGCAAACAGATCGACGCTCATAGTGCTCTTGCCTGATGGAGGCTGATGAGCGAAAGACCATGAGCGAGAGAATCCCCGTCCGAACCGTAGAAACATTCGAGCCTTCGCGTCCAAAGACGAAGGCCAAAACCAGCGATAACCTGATCCACACCCGCAGCTTCACCGGACTGTTCCGCAACCTGCGCATCAGCGGCGCGGGTTTTCTGTTTTTGCTGTTTTTCGGCACCGTGTGGTTGAACTGGGGTGGCCGCCAGGCGGTGCTCTGGGATCTTTCCGAAAGTAAATTCCATATCTTCGGCGCAACTTTCTGGCCGCAGGACTTCATCCTGCTGTCGGCACTGTTGATCATCGCCGCGTTCGGCCTGTTCGCGATCACCGTGTTTGCCGGGCGGGTCTGGTGCGGCTATACCTGCCCACAAAGTTCGTGGACCTGGATCTTCATGTGGTGCGAGAAAATCACCGAGGGCGAGCGCAACCAGCGGATCAAGCTGCAAGCCGCGCCGTGGGGCGTCAATAAACTGATGCGTCGCTCGGCCAAACACACCTTGTGGCTGGCCATCAGCCTGCTGACCGGCCTGACCTTCGTCGGCTACTTCACCCCGATCCGGCCCCTGGCCGAAGAACTGCTGACTTTGCAAATGAGCGGCGTCAGCCTGTTCTGGGTGCTGTTTTTCACCGGTGCCACCTACATCAATGCCGGCTGGCTGCGTGAAGCGGTGTGCATGCACATGTGCCCTTACGCGCGCTTCCAGAGCGTGATGTTCGACAAAGACACCCTGACCATTTCCTACGACGTGGCCCGTGGCGAAAACCGTGGCCCGCGCAAACGCGAGGTCAAACCCGCCGAGGCCGGTTTGGGCGACTGCATCGATTGCCAGCTCTGCGTACAGGTCTGCCCGACCGGCATCGACATCCGCGATGGCTTGCAGATGGAATGCATCGGTTGCGCTGCATGCATCGACGCCTGCGATTCGATCATGGACAAAATGGGCTACGCCCGGGGATTGATCAGCTATACCTCCGAGCATCAGTTGCAAGGTGGCAAGACACACCTGCTGCGCCCGCGCCTGATCGGCTACACCGCCGTGCTGCTGGTGATGATCGCCGCCCTGGTGGTGGCATTGATGGAACGGCCGATGGTCTCGCTCGACGTCAGCAAGGACCGGGGCCTGTTCCGCGAAAACAGCCGGGGGCAGATCGAAAACATCTACAGCCTGAAGGTGATCAACAAGACCCAGCAGCGTCAGGACTATCAATTGCGCCTGGTCGATGCCGATGATTTCGAGTTGCAGGGCAAGACCGTGTTGAGCCTGGCGCCGGGCGAGATTGTCGACGTGCCGGTGTCGGTGGCGATGCTCACGGAGCGTCCGGCCAGCAGTTCGCAGAGCATCAGTTTCAAGGTAATCGACAGCGATGAGCCTGGCGTCTACAGCGTGGCGAAGAGCCGGTTTGTTGCGCCAATGAATCGCTGAGCCTTTAAGATGCAGAGCGTTAAAGATCGCAGCCTTCGGCAGCTCCTACACACGCAAGCCGATCCATTGTAGGAGCTGCCGAAGGCTGCGATCTTGGCGGTACCCCCGTCCCCTCTTTCCAAAAGACACCCAACCGGGCTTTTTGATGAAACGCTACGAAAAATTCGCCGACGACATCGCAGAACTGATCCGCTCCGGCGTCCTCGGACCGGGCCAGCGTGTGCCGTCAGTGCGCTACGCCAGCCAGACCTACGGCGTCAGCCCGTCGACGGTGTTCCAGGCCTACTACCTGCTGGAGCGTCGGGGCCTGATCCGCGCCCGTCCGCGCTCCGGCTATTTCGTCAATGCCCATGCGCCGCGACCGTTTTCCGAGCCGGTGATCAGCAGCCAGGTCAACGAATCCACGGAAGTCGACGTCAGCGAACTGGTGTTCTCGGTACTCGACTCGATCAAGGACCCGAACACCGTGGCCTTCGGCTCGGCATTCCCCAGCCCGACACTGTTCCCCCTGCAACGCTTGTCCCGCTCCCTGGCCAGCGCCACCCGCGAGATGGACCCGCGCATGGTGGTCACCGACATGTCGCCCGGCAACCCGCAACTGCGCCGGCAAATCGCCCTGCGCTACATGGTCGGCGGACTGATGCTGCCCATGGAAGAACTGCTGATCACCAATGGCGCCCTGGAAGCCCTCAACCTGTGCCTGCAAGCGGTGACGCAACCTGGCGACCTGGTGGCCATCGAAGCCCCGGCGTTCTACGCCTGCCTGCAAGTGCTCGAACGCCTGAAACTCAAAGCCGTGGAAATCCCCGTGCACCCGCGCGATGGCATCGACCTCGGCGTGCTCGAGCAAACCCTGGAGCGTCATCCGATCAAGGCCTGCTGGTGCATGACCAGCTTCCAGAACCCCATGGGCGCGACCGTGCCCGAGGCCAAGAAACAGCAGCTCGTGGAACTGCTACGCCGCCACCAGGTGCCGCTGATCGAAGACGATGTCTACGCCGAACTGTATTACGGTCAACAAGCGCCGAAACCGGCCAAGGCATTCGATACCGAAGGCCTGGTGATGCATTGCGGCTCGTTCGCCAAAAGCCTGGCCCCCGGTTACCGCATCGGCTGGGTCGCCGCCGGGCGCTACGCGCAGAAAATCGAACGCCTGAAACTCATGACCTCGCTGTGCGCGTCGATGCCTGCACAGGCGGCGATCGCCGACTACCTGCAACACGGCGGCTACGACCGGCACCTGCGTAAATTGCGTCACGCGCTGGAAGACCAGCAAGCCGCCATGCTCGCCGCCATCGCCCGCTATTTCCCGGCGCAGACCCGGGTCAGCCAACCGGCAGGCGGGTACTTTTTGTGGCTGGAATTGCCGGAGCAGATGGATTCGTTGAAGTTGTTTCAGATGGCGCTGGCGCAGGGGATCAGCATTGCGCCGGGGCCGATTTTTTCACCGACGCAAAGGTTCAGGAATTGTATTCGCTTGAATTATGGGAGCCCGTGGGATGAGGCTGCGGAGAAGGCGATGGAGACGTTGGGGCGGATTGTGCGGTCGTTCTAATGGCTGGATGTTGCCCGTACTATCGCCTTCGCGAGCAGGCTCGCTCCCACAAGGAATCTCGGGTGTTCACAGACTTTGCGTACACCAGATAACCCTGTGGGAGCGGGCTTGCCCGCGAAGAGGCCAGCAGTGACAACGCAAACCTCAGATCAACGCCCACCACCCAGATCAACAAAAGTCCCCGTCGCATAGGAAGCCTTGTCCGACAACAACCAGACAATCGCCTCCGCCACTTCATCCGGCCGCCCACCGCGGGCCATGGGAATTGCCGATTCCAGCTTGCTGACCCGGTCCGGATCGCCGCTCAAGGCATGGAAATCGGTGTAGATGTAGCCGGGCCGCACGGCGTTGACGCGTATCCCCTCTCCCGCCACTTCCTTGGACAGGCCGATGGTGAAGGTGTCGAGCGCACCTTTTGACGCCGCGTAGTCGACGTATTCGTTGGGCGCGCCCAAGCGTGCGGCCACCGAGGACACGTTGACGATGCTGCCGCCCTGCCCGCCGTGCTTGGGCGACATGCGCAGGATCGCGTGCTTGGCGCAGAGGATCGGCGCCAGGACGTTGGTTTTCATGATCTTGAGGATGCGGAACTCGGACATTTCGTCGACCCGGGACTTTTGCCCCACGGTGCCGGCGTTGTTCACCAGCGCCGTGACCCGGCCCAGTTCACTGTCGACCCGATGAAACAGCGCGATGACTTCGTCCTCGATGCTGACATCGGCCCGTACTGCAATGGCTTGCGCACCGAGGGCGCGGACTTGCTCCAGCACGCCGAGTGCGGCCTTTTCGTCCGCCTGGTAGTTGATGCAGATCCGATAGCCTTGCGCGGCGGCCAACAGTGCGGTGGCGGCACCAATGCCACGGCTGCCGCCAGTGATGACGATGACTTTGTCCATGCGAGCCTTCCCCCAATCAAAGCTTAAGCGGTCGGGGGCAAGAATAACCGCCATTGGTGGTTTTTGCATGAATTCGGCAGCGTTTGCACAGACGCCATCGCGGGCAAGCCACGCTCCCACAGAATATGTAAAACCTGTGGGAGCGTGGCTTGCCCGCGATGAACGATGACACGGACTGTCAAGCCAGCGCCAATCGCTCCGAGCGATGGATTTCCACCATGAAACCTGCGGCCGGCAACGGATGCCCCAGCAGGTAACCCTGCAACGAGTCGCAGCCCAGTTGCGTCAGGAAGTCCTGCTGCGAGTCCGTCTCCACACCCTCGGCAACGATGCGCAACCCCAGCGCCTGGCCGAGTGCCACGATGGCCGAAACGATGGCGGCGTCATCGCTGTCGCGCTCCAGGTCGCGGACAAAACCGCGGTCGATCTTCAGTTCGTTGGCCGGCAGGCGCTTGAGGTACATCAAACTCGAATAACCGGTACCGAAATCGTCGATGGACAGGTCGACGCCCATTTCCGAGAGTTCCTGAAGCACCGTCATGCTCGCGTCGGCATCGCTCATGGCGGTGGTTTCAGTGATTTCCAGGGTCAGGCTATTGGCCGGCAGATGGTGAGTTGCCAGTGCCTTGGCGACGCTCTGGACCAGTCCGGCATGGCAAAACTGGATGGCCGACAGGTTCACGGCGATGCGCCAATCGGTGTAGCCCAGCACGTACCACTCGCGCATCTGGCGGCACGCTTCGTTGAGCACCCACTCGCCGATCGGAATGATCAGCCCGGTTTTTTCCGCCAGTTCGATGAATTTGTCCGGCAACAACAACCCCTGCGTCGGATGCTCCCAGCGCAACAGGGCCTCGGCGCCCACTGGCCGGCCATTGGCGGCATCGAACTTGGGCTGGTAATGCAGGCTGAATTGCTGATGTTCCAAGGCATTGCGCAAGTCCTGCAGCAATTGCAGTTGCTTGCGCGCGTTGTTGTTCATCGAGGCGTCGAAAAAGCTGTAGCCGTTTTTACCCGCGCCCTTGGCGTGGTACATCGCCGCGTCGGCGTTCATCAGCAATTCGTGGGCGGACTGCCCGTTACCCGGATAGAGCGCGATGCCGACACTGGCGGAAATGTGCAAATCATGTTCGGCAACCCGGAACGCCTGCGCGATCAACCCGACCTGGCGGGCCGCGAGGTTCAAGGCATCGTTCTGCTCGCTCAATTGCACCAGCAACACGAACTCATCGCCGCCGATGCGCGCCAGGGTGTCCTGGCTGCGCAAGTCTTCGCGCAGGCGCAGGGCCACTTCGCGCAACAGCAAGTCGCCCATGTGGTGACCGAAGGCATCGTTGACGGGTTTGAAGCCGTCCAGGTCGATGAACATCAGGGCAAAGCAACCACCCTCTTCACGAACCCGCGACATGGCCTGATCGATTCGGTCGGCGAGCAACGTCCGGTTCGGCAACCCGGTGAGGGTGTCATGCAGGGCCAATTGGGTCAGTTCACGGTTGGCTTCGGTCAGCGACTGGGCCAGGCTCGCAGTGCGGGCCTCCAGGCGTGCGTCGAGGATCGAGGTCAGCAAGGCAATGCTCAGCACCGCCAGCGTGGTGATCAGCACCAGGTTGTCCAGGCCCTTGCCGCTCAACCCATCGACCGCCGCCCCGCAAAAGCTGCCATCGGCAAAGCGTGCAGCGGCCATCCCGGTGTAGTGCATGCCGACGATGGCGATGCCCATGATCACGGCGGCACCGCCACGGATCAGACGGACATAAGGCGTGTGTTGGCGCAAACGGAAAGCGATCCACAATGCCGCGCCCGAAGCACCGACAGCGATCATCAGCGAAGCGCCGAACAGCGTCGGGTCATAGTCGATGCCCGGTTGCATGCGCATGGCAGCCATGCCGGTGTAGTGCATCGCGCTGATGCCGGCGCCCATGACCAGCGCGCCAAAGGCCAGTTGCCACGCCGGCAGTTGCGGCTGGCTGACCAGCCACAGCGCAAAACCGCTGGAGAGCACCCCGATCAACAGCGACAACAGGGTGATTGCGCCGTCATAGCCCAGATCGATCGGCAGCTTGAATGCGAGCATGCCGATAAAGTGCATCGACCAGATGCCGATGCCCATGGCTATGGCCCCGCCCGCGGTCCACAAATGCACCGCGCGGCCTTTGGCAGTGGCAATGCGTCCGGTCAGGTCGAGTGCGGTATATGAGGCGAGAATCGCGACACAGAGCGAAATGATAACCAGGGTGGGGGAATAGCTACCGATGAGCATGGGGACTTCTCGCGAATGCCCCCGTTAATGGTATTGATTCTCGCCGGGGGAAAATGCGGCGATTGTACTGATTCCGAATGAGAACGCACCCACAAAATTAGCAAAGGGCCATCAGTCCGATGAAACGCTTGTTTTAAGGTTTTACATTAACTCACGTCAAGCTGCTGGCACCACAAAACCTGTGGGAGCGAGCTTGCTCGCGATGGCTGCGTCACATTCAGCATGAATGTTGCCTGAACCACCGCTATCGCGAGCAAGCTCGCTCCCACAGGGATTGCGCTATTGACTGTCGCTCACCTCAAGCTGTCCGTCCCAGCCACCGCCCAGTGCGGCAATCAACTGCACGCTGGCGATCAGGCGGCTTTGCAACAGGTCCAGGTTGCTGCGCTCATTGCTCAGCGCCGCCGCCTGGGTCACCACCACATCGATGTATGCGATCAAGCCGGCCTTGTACTGGTTCTGGGTCAGGCGCAACGATTCACGGGCGGCGTCCAGCGCCTGTTGGCGCACGACGGCTTCGTCCTGCAGCACCTTGAGCTGCACCAGGAAGTTTTCCACTTCGCGGAATCCGTCCAGCACGGTCTGGCGGTACTTGGCCACTGTTTCGTCATAGGCCGCTTCACTGCGGTCGACTTCCGCCGAGCGCTGGCCGCCGTCGAACAGGGTCATGGCCAATTGCGGCCCGACCGACCAGAAGCGGTTCGGCAGGCTGAACAAGTCTTTCGAGGTACTGCTGCTGTAACCACCGTTCAAGCTCAGGGTCAGGTCCGGGTAATAGGCCGCCTTGGCCACACCGATGTTGGCGTTGGCAGCCATTACCGAGCGTTCGGCGGATGCGATGTCCGGGCGACGCTCCAGCAACTGCGAAGGCAGGGCCAGCGGCACTTGTGGCAACTGCGGAATGTCCTGGCTTTCCGCCAGGCTGAACTGCGCCGGCGGCAGGCCGATCAGCACGGCAATGGCGTTCTCGAACTGGGCGCGTTGCCAGATCAGGTCGATCATGTCCGCTTCGGTGCTCTTGAGCTGGGTCTGGGCCTGGGCCACGGCGTCCTTGCCGGATACGCCGGCGCGGTACTGGTTCTCGGTCATTTTCAGGGAGCGCTGATAAGCCTCGACCGTGTCCTGGAGCAGACGCTTCTGGCCATCGATCACGCGCAATTGCAGGTAATTTTGCACCAGCTCCGACTGTTGACTCAGGCGCATGGCCGCCAGATCGGCAAAGCTTGCCTGGGCATTCGCGGTGTCGGCTTCCAGGCCACGGCGCAGCTTGCCCCACACATCCGCTTCCCAACTGACGCCCGCCTGGGCCGAATACGTGTCGCGAATACCGCTGGACGAACTGCTCAGGCTGGAGTTGCTGCTGCCGGTGCCCTGGCTCGAACGGTTCTTGCTGACGTTCAGGTCGACCGTCGGGAAAAACGCCCCGCGTGCGCTGCGCACCAAGGCCTGGGCCTGACGGTACTGGGCTTCGGACTGGGCGACAGTCTGGTTGGCGCTGTTGAGCTTCTCGATCAGGCCATTGAGCTGTTGATCGCCATACAGCTCCCACCATGCGCCGCGCGCCAGGGCATCGCTCGGATTGGCCTGGCGCCAGCCTTCGGCTGCCTTGTACTGCGCAGGCTCGGCGGTTTGCGGGCGCTGGTAATCCGGGCCGACGGCGCAGGCACTGAGCATCGCCACGCACAGTGACAGGCTCAGCAGACGCGAGCCTCGAGCCGTGATCAGCGGTGCAGCCAGGTTGAAAAGCGAACGTTCAGTCATAGCGGAGTTTCCAGAGCAGCATCGGTACGCACTCCACGCCATTTGTTGAAGCGATGGCGCAGTTTGTCGAGATAGAGGTAAACCACCGGCGTGGTGTAAAGCGTCAGCACCTGGCTGAAGATCAGCCCGCCGATGATGGTCAGGCCCAGCGGCTGGCGCATTTCTGCCCCTTCGGCGCGGCTCAGCAGCAACGGCAAGGCGCCGAGGATCGCCGCCAGGGTGGTCATCAGGATCGGTCGCAAACGTTGCAGGCAGGCACTGCGAATCGATTCCAGCGGCGCCATGCCCTGATGCCGCTCCAGCTGCAACGCCAGGTCGATCATCAGAATGGCGTTTTTCTTGACCACGCCGATCAGCAGAAACAGCCCCAGCAACGAAATCAGGCTGAACTCGCCGCCCAGCGCATAGATCGACAGCAACGCGCCAACCCCGGCGGACGGCAGGGTGGACAGGATGGTCAGCGGATGAATGTAGCTTTCGTACAGCACACCCAGCACCAGATACACCGCCACCAGCGCCCCCAGAATCATCCACGGCTGACTCTTTTGGGTCGCCGCGAAAGCGTCGGCTGTGCCGGCCATTTTCGCGATCACCTCTTCCGGCAGCCCGACCTTGGCAATCGCCCGCTCGATGGCGGCACCGCCCTGCTCCACGGTCACGCCTTCGGCCATGTCGAAGGCAATGCTTTCCGAGGCGAACTGGCCTTCGTGGCTGACCCGGTCGTTTTCCAGGCTGTTTTCGTAATGGGCGATGGTCGACAGCGGGATCCGCGCGCCATCGGCGGTGATCACCTGGACCTGCTTGAGGGTGATCGGGTCCTGGGCGTATTTCGGGTTGACCTCCATCACCACCTGATACTGGTTGAGGCTGTCGTAGATGGTCGAAATCTGCCGCTGGCTGTAGGCGTTGTTCAGCACCGCCGTGACCATCTCCATGTCGACACCGAGGCGCTTGGCCTGGTCGCGGTCGACGATCAGGGTCACTTGCCGGGCGCCCCGACCTTCCCGCGCATCGATGGCCGTCAGTTCCGGCAAGGCCTTGAGCGCGGTGACGACTTTCGGATACCACTCGCGTAATGCCCCGAGATCCCCGCTTTGCAGGATGTAGGAGTATTGCGAGGTGGTCTGCTCACGGCCGCCACCGAACTGCAGGTCCTGGTCGGCCATGAGCATCAGCTGTGCGCCGGGTACCTTGGGCATTTCCTTGCGCAGGCGTTCGATGACTTTCTGCGCGGAAATGTTGCGCTCCTTGATCGGTTTCAGGCGTACCAGCATGAAGGCGTTGTTGGTGCCGTTACTGCCGCCTATGAAGCCGGCGACGCTTTCTACCGCCTCATCCTTCAATACAGCCCGACGGAAAATCTCCATCTTCGGCTGCATCACGCTGAACGACAGGCCGTCGTCGCCGCGCACGAAACCGATCAGCTGGCCGGTATCCTGCTGAGGCAAAAATGTTTTAGGAACAACAATATATAGCGCAATGTTAACGCCGATTGTCACGAACAGACTGAGCAACGTCAGGCGTTTGTGGCGCAGCACCCAGTCGAGGCTGGTGGCGTATTTGCCAACCATCCAGTCGTTGGCCCGCCGGCTCCAGCGTTGCAGGCGGTTCTCCTGCCCCGGCGTGTGCGGCTTGAGCCAGCGGGCGCAGAGCATCGGGGTCAGGGTCAACGACACCAGCAGCGACACCACGATGGCCGCCGCCAGGGTGATGGAGAATTCGCGGAACAGGCTTTCAATGATCCCGCCCATGAACAGGATCGACAGGAACACCGCCACCAGCGACACGTTCATCGACAGCAGGGTGAAGCCGACTTCCTGGGCGCCGAGGTAGGCCGCCTTCATCGGCCGCACGCCTTCGTCGATGTGCCGGGAAATGTTCTCCAGCACCACGATGGCATCGTCCACCACCAGCCCGGTGGCCAGGATCAGCGCCATCAGCGACAGGTTGTTCAGCGAAAAGCCGTAGAGGTACATCACGGCAAAGGTACCGACCAGCGACACCGGCACCGCCAGGGTCGGGATCAGCGAGGCGCGGAAGTTACCGAGGAACAGGAACACCACCAGGATCACCAGCGCCACGGCAATCAGCAGGGTCATTTCCGCCTCATGCAGCGTGGCCTTGATCACCGGCGAGCGATCCATGGCCAGGTTCAGCTTGACGCTGGCCGGCAACACCGCCTGCAACGCCGGCAATTGCGCCTTGATCTCGTTGACCGTCTCGATGATGTTGGCGCCGGCCTGCCGGTTGATCACCAGCAGCACCGCCGCGTCGTCGTTGAAGAAACCGCTGTTGTAGCGGTCTTCGACGCCGTCGCTGACCTTGGCCACGTCCTTGAGGCGCAGGGCCGCGCCGCCGTTGTAGTGGATGATCAGCGACTCGTAGTCCTTGGCTTTTTCCAACTGGTCGTTGGCCTGGACCTGCCACAGCCGCTGATCGTCTTCCACCGAACCCTTGGGCCGACGCACGTTGGCATTGGCGATGGTGTTGCGCACATCGTCCAGGGCCACGCCGTACTGGTTCAGCGCCTGCGGTTCGAGTTCGATACGCACCGCCGGCAGCGAACTGCCGCCGATCTGCACCTCGCCGACGCCCTGCACCTGGGACAGGCTCTGGGACAGGATGGTCGAAGCCAGGTCATAGAGCTGGCCTTTTTCCAGCACATCCGAGGTCAGCGACAACACCATGATCGGCGCCTGGGACGGGTTGACCTTCTTGTAGGTCGGCATGCTGCGCATCCCGCTGGGCAGCAGGTTGCGCGAGGCGTTGATGGCCGCCTGCACTTCCCGCGCCGCGCCGTTGATGTCACGGTCGAGGTCGAATTGCAGGATCACCCGGGTCGATCCCTGGCTGGACCGGCTGCTCATGGTGTTGACCCCGGCGATGGCGCCGAAGGAGCGCTCCAGCGGCGTGGCCACGGTCGACGCCATGACTTCGGGGCTGGCCCCGGGCAGGCTGGCCTGGACCACGATCACCGGAAAGTCCATTTGCGGCAGCGGCGACACGGGCAGCAAACCGAAACTCACGCCGCCCAGCAGCATGATGGCCAGGCTCAGCAACATGGTCGCGACCGGGCGCTTGATGAAAGGTCCCGAGAGATTCATCGATGACTGCTCCCGGCACCAACCCGCGAGCCCTGCTGCCCCTCTGTGGGAGCGGGCTTGCTCGCGAAGAGGACCTTGCATTCAACATCCCTGTCGACTGACCGGACGCCTTCGCGGGCAAGCCCGCTCCCACAGGTTATGCAGGCCGTCATACCGCCGTCTCCTGAGCGCCGGTCTTGCCAAAGCGCCGACCGAGACGATCGAAATACAGGTAAATCACAGGCGTAGTGAACAGGGTCAACACCTGGCTCAGCAACAGGCCGCCGACCATTACCAACCCCAGCGGCTGGCGCAGTTCCGCGCCGGAACCGGTGGCCAGCATCAACGGCACGGCACCGAAGAGCGCGGCCAGGGTCGTCATCAGGATCGGCCGGAAACGCAGCAAGGCGGCCTGATAGATCGCCGTTTGCGGGTCCATGCCCTGGTTGCGTTCAGCGTCGAGGGCGAAGTCGATCATCATGATCGCGTTCTTCTTGACGATGCCGATCAGCAGGATGATGCCGATGATCGCGATCATGCCCAGGTCGTTGCCGCTGAGGATCAACGCCAGCAAGGCGCCCACCGCCGCCGACGGCAAGGTCGAGAGAATGGTGATCGGGTGGATGTAGCTCTCGTAGAGCACGCCCAGCACGATGTACATGGTCACCACCGCCGCCAGGATCAGCAGCAAGGTGCTCGACAACGAAGCCTGGAACGCCTCTGCGGCGCCCTGGAACTGGGTCTGCACGCCAATCGGCATGCCGATCTCCTTCTGCACCTGCTCGATGATCTCGACCGCATGCCCCAGCGCCACGCCGGGCGCCAGGTTGAAGGACATCATCACCGCCGGGAACTGGCCGATGTGGGTGATCGCCAGTTGCGCCTGACGTTCCTCGATATGCGCCAGGCTGGACAGGCGTACCTGACCGCCATCGGTGGTCTTGACGTGAATCTGGTTCAACGCATCCGGGCCGATCTTTTCGCCGGACTGCGATTGCAGGACCACGCGGTACTGGCTCGCCTGGGTGTAGATCGTGGAAATCTGCCGCTGGCCGAAGGCGTCGTACAGCGCATCGGTGATGTTCGACACCGACACCCCGACCCGCGACGCCGCATCCCGGTCGATCACCAGATAGACCTGCAAGCCCTTGTCCTGCAGATCGCTGGCCACGTCTGTCAGCTCCGGCCGGTCGGCCAAGGCCTCCACCAGGCGCCTGCTCCACAGGCTCAGCAGTTCCGAGTCCGGTGACGACATGCTGAACTGGTACTGCGTGCGGCTGACCCGGTCCTCGATGGTCAGGTCCTGCACCGGCTGCATGAACAGACGGATGCCGACCAGCTTGTCGAGCTCCGGTTGCAGGCGGGCAATCACTTGCGTTGCACTCAGGTCACGGTCGTGGTGCGACTTGAGGTTGATCAGCAAACGACCGCTGTTGAGCGTTGAGTTGTCGCCGTCGACACCAATGTAGGAGGACAGGCTCTCGACGGCGGGGTCGGCCAGAATCACCTTGGCCAGTTCCTGCTGACGCTCGCTCATGGCTGCGAAGGAAATCGATTGCGGCGCTTCGGAAATACCCTGGATAACCCCGGTGTCCTGCACCGGGAAGAAGCCTTTGGGCACCACCATGTACAGGAATACCGTCAGCGCCAGAGTGCCAATAGCCACCATCAAGGTCAGGGGCTGGTGCTTGAGCACCCACTGCAACTTGCGTCCATAAGCGGCGATCATCCAGTCGATGAACGCACCGCTGGCGCGATAGAAACGCCCCTGCTCGGCTTCCTTGGGTTCGCGCTTGAGCAGCCGCGCGCACATCATCGGCGTCAGCGTCAGGGAAACCACCAGGGAAATCAGGATCGCCACCGCGAGTGTGATGGCGAACTCGCGGAACAACCGCCCGACCACGTCCGCCATGAACAGCAGCGGGATCAGCACGGCGATCAGCGACAACGTCAGGGAAATCAGGGTGAAACCGATCTGCTTGGCGCCCTTGAGCGCCGCGTTCAGCGGGCTGTCGCCCTCCTCGATGAAGCGCGAAATGTTCTCCAGCATGACGATCGCATCGTCCACCACAAAACCGGTGGCGATGGTCAGGGCCATCAGGGTCAGGTTGTTGACCGAGAACCCGGCCAGGTACATCACGCCGAAGGTGCCGATCAGCGACAGCGGCACGGCCACCGACGGAATGATCGTGGCGCTGGCGCGACGCAGGAACAGGAAGGTGACCATGACCACCAGGGCGATGGCGATCAGCAATTCGTGCTGCACGTCCTTGACCGAGGCGCGGATGGTCTGGGTGCGGTCGGTCAGCACCACCACGTCGAGGCCGGCCGGCAGGTTGTCGGTGATGCTCGGCAGCAGCGCCTTGATCCGGTCCACCACCTCGATCACGTTGGCCCCGGGCTGACGCTGGATGTTGAGCAGCACGGCCTGGTTTTCGTTGGCCCATGCCGCGAGGCGTTCGTTCTCGGCGCCGTCGACGATTTCAGCGACGTCCTTGAGCCGCAGCGGCGCGCCGTTGGCATAGGCCAGGATCAGGTTGGCGTAGTCCTTGGGCGAGGTCAGTTGATCGTTGGCATCAAGCATAGAGACCCGGGTCGGGCCGTCGAAGTTGCCCTTGGGCTGGTTGACGTTGGAGGCGCCGATCAGGGTGCGCACGTCCGACAGGTTCAAGCCGTTGGCCGCCAGGGCCTCCGGGTTGACCTTGATCCGCACGGCCTGGCGTTGACCACCGGCGATGCTGACCATGCCGACGCCGCTGATCTGGGCGATTTTCTGCGCCATGCGCGTATCGACCAGATCGTTGAGTTTGGGCAGCAACATGGTCTTGGAGGTGATGGCCAGGGTCAGCACCGGGGTATCGGCCGGATTGACCTTGTTGTACACCGGCGGTGCCGGCAGGTCCTTGGGCAGCAGGTTGGTGGCGGCGTTGATCGCCGCCTGCACCTGTTGCTCGGCCACGTCCATGTTGATGTCGAGGCTGAACCGCAACGTCAGTACCGACGCGCCGCCGGAACTGGTGGAGGCCATTTGTGTCAGGCCGGGCATTTGCCCGAACTGCCGCTCAAGCGGCGCGGTCACCGCGCTGGTCATGACATCCGGGCTGGCGCCGGGGTACAGGGTCATGACGCGAATGGTCGGGTAGTCGACCTGGGGTAGCGCCGACACCGGCAGCAGCCGATAGGCAATCACGCCGGCCAGGATAATCGCCAGCATGCTCAGCGTGGTGGCTACCGGGCGAAGGATGAACAGCCGCGAGATGTTCATGCGCCACCCTTTTTCGCCTTGTCGGTGGTCGCGGGCTCAGCCGCGTTGACCGCCGACTTGCCTTGCAGGTGTTCGGTTGGCGTGGTCGGCACGTCCTGGCTGTCGTTGACCACCTCCACGTCGCTGCCGTCTTTCAGGCGGTCAGTGCCCTCTAGTACGACGCGGTCGCCCGCGGACAGGCCTTCGGTGACCACAGTGTTCAGGCCGTCACTGGCGCCGACTTTCAACTGACGGATCTTGACCTTCTTGTCACCCTCCAGGACATAGGCGAACGTGCCGTTGGTGCCGAACTGGATCGCGGCGGACGGTGCGAGCACCACGTTTTTGAGGGTGTCGGCCAGCAGGCGCACATTGACGAACTGGTTCGGGAACAGCGACTGATCACGGTTCTCGTAGCGAGCCTTGAATTTCAGGGTGCCGGTGGTGACGTCGATCTGGTTGTCCAGGCTCTGCAGCACGCCAGTGGCCTGCAATTTGGTATCGCCGCGATCCCAGGCTTCAGCCGGCAATTTGGCACCGCTGCGATAACGGGCAAGCACGGTGTCGAGGCTGTTTTCCGGGAGGGTGAAGGCCACGCTGATCGGTTGGGTCTGGGTGATGATCGCCAAGGCGGTGGTGTCATTGGCCGCCACCAGGTTGCCGACGTCCAGTTGACGCAGGCCCACGCGACCGGTGATGGGTGCGCGGATCCGGGTGAATTCAAGGTTGAGCTTGGCATCGTTGACCGCTGCCTGGTTGGTCTTCACCGTGCCCTGGAACTGACCGACCAGCGCTTCGGCGGTGTCCAGGGTCTGCTTGGCAATACTGTCCTCGCGGTACAGGCCGCGATAGCGCTCGACATCGACCTGGGCGTTTTTCAGTTGCGCCTGATTCTGCAGCAAGGTGCCTTCGGCCTGAAGCAAGGCGTTCTGGTAGGGGCGCGGGTCGATTTCGGCCAGCAGGTCGCCGGCCTTGACCATCTGCCCTTCTTCGAAATAGATCTTGACCAGCTCACCGCCGACGCGGCTGCGGACGTTGATGGTATTCAGCGCCGTGACCGTGCCCAGCGCCTTGAAGTACAGCGGGAAGTCACCGGTGACGGCCGCAGCCACGCGCACCGGCACCGGCCCTGACGCACCGCCGAACCCCGGACGCATGCCCCCCGATCGCCCGGTATGCCCGGCAACGGCTTTCTGCCCCGCCGCCTCCTTGGGTGCAGCGCTGCCCGGCCAGAATTTCCAGCACAGGCCAGCGATGACCAACAGGACAAGCAGGCCGAACAGCCAGCGACGGGGACTACGGGAAGCGGAGGATTGCATTGAGTGATCAACCATTGGGCGCGTGGGCTTTTTTACATGAGGCTGAACGATAAGCACTGGCGGGTTTTAAGCAAAGCGCCTTTACCGGCAATTTACTTTCGGCTTACGTAACAGGAGTTTTGTGTAAGACACTGAAGCACAAATGAAAACGGCCTGGACAGGGCCAGGCCGTTAAACATTGTAAAGGTACGCTTATTTCAGAACAGCAAGTGCCGCTTCGTAGTTCGGCTCGTCAGCGATTTCGCCAACCAGCTCGCTGTGCAGCACATTGTCGTTTTCGTCCAGAACCACCACGGCACGAGCGGTCAGGCCCTTGAGCGGGCCGTCGGCGATGGCAACACCGTAGTTCTGGATGAACTCGGCACCGCGCAGGGTCGACAGGTTCTGGACGTTTTCCAGGCCTTCGGCGCCGCAGAAGCGGGCCTGGGCGAACGGCAGGTCAGCGGAGATGCACAGCACGACAGTGTTGTCGACGCTACCGGCCTTGGCGTTGAACTGGCGCACCGAGGTGGCGCAGGTCGGGGTGTCAACGCTTGGGAAGATGTTCAGCACTTTGCGCTTGCCGGCAAAGTCTTTGAGGGTAACGTCGGACAGATTGCCGGCAACCAGGGAAAAGGCTGGCGCCTTGGAACCGGCTTGTGGCAGTTGGCCGTTGACTTGAACCGGGTTGCCTTTAAGAGTGACTTGAGCCATGAACGGAGTCCTTCTGAACGTTGTGGTGGAGAATTTTGACGAGGCCGAAGTTAACCACGAAATTGTCCTGTGACCTATGGTCAAACATAAATTGTCATGTATCGGCATACAAAACTGGATACAACCCATAACCCTGTGGGAGCGGGCTTGCTCCGGGCGGCGCTCCGACGAAAGCGCAATGTCATGCAACTTCGCTGGTGACCGAACTGACGCCATCGCGAGCAGGCTCGCTCCCACAGGGTTCGCTTGTTAGCCGAACAAGTCGGCAAAAGTACAGAGTACGCCCTCACCCGCCGCTTCCCGATGTACATGACGAAAGGTACGCGACACGTCTTCGACTGAAACTTTTTTAGCACTCTGTCGAATTGCTCCACCGTCGTTCGACTATAAATCGAATCACTCAACTGCAACGGAGACGAGACCATGCGATTCATGATCATCATCAAGGCCAGCCAGGATTCCGAAGCCGGCGTCATGCCCAGCCAGGAACTGCTGACCGCCATGGGCAACTACAACGAAGAACTGGTCAAGGCCGGCATCATGCTCGCGGGCGAAGGCCTGCATCCGAGCAGCAAGGGCGCTCGTGTAAAGTTTTCAGGTGACCAACGCACGGTGATCGACGGCCCCTTCATCGAAACCAAGGAACTGATTGCCGGTTTCTGGTTGTGGAAAGTGAAGTCCAAAGAAGAAGCCATCGAATGGGTCAAGCGCTGCCCCAACCCGATGCCGGGCACCGAAGCCGAAATCGAGATTCGCCAGGTGTTTGAAGCCGAAGATTTTGGCGCCGAGTTCACGCCGGAACTGCGCGAGCAGGAACAGCGGGTTTGGGAGCAGGCGAAGAAGAACTGACTGATTCGACCTTTTCCTCTGTTTCCTGTGGGAGCGGGCTTGCTCCCACATTGAACTAGATAGCCACTCAACTTGCCTGGGCAAGCCTTTGATCCGCATTAACTTTTTAGTACACAAAAATAACGAGAATCCACACACAAAACGAAAGAATTAATCCATTAGATTGGCCAACCCGTGGTTAACTGCTAATTTCATCCGACAAGTCCTACAGGCTTGATCGGAAAGGGATTACGCAGTTGCGGCCAAACTTAAGGACCGTCTGCCCAATCAGCCACCAGGGAGCCGGGGGATTAATGTCAAAGAAATTGGGGAAGTACGCCTTCGTCTGGGTGACTTCGCTCGCGCCTGTTTTTTTTGCTCACGCCGATAACGCCGAAACGGCCAACAAAAGTAACAACCCGCTGAACCTGGCGCCCGGCGTCAACCTTCAGGACTACTACACCCCAAAGTTGTTCGACACCAACGCTCATACCAATGACGCACTGCTGCGTGGCGCGTTGCCCATGGCGCCGAATGATTTCATTGGTGTCCCGCAACTGTTGCGCGTCACCCTTCCCGTCAGCACCCGCCCGGATCCCCACAACGGCTACAGCACCGGCATCGGTGACCTGAACCTGTTCGATATTTTCCTGCTCAAAACCGAAGGCGTGCAGTTGGGCGTCGGCCCGCAAATCACTGCGCCGACCGCTGAGCAGGATGAGTTGGGAACCGGCAAATGGCAGGCTGGCCTGTCCGCCATCGCCATCGACTCCTCGCCACGCGGACTCCTCGGCGCACTGGTGCAGTACCAGAGCTCGTTCGCCGGTGATCACGACCGTCCTCACGTCGAGTCCGCCACCTTCCAGCCGTTCATCATCCACAACCTGGAAAAAGGCTGGTACCTGCGCTCGACCGGTATCTGGACGTTCGACCTGAAGAACAACACTCACTACATCCCACTCGGTTTGGGTGGCGGCAAAGCCTGGAAGTCCGGGTCCAATATCCTCAATGCCTTTATCGAGCCACAGTGGACCGTTGACCGAAAAGGCGATGGTTTGCCGCAGTTCACAGTGTTCGCCGGGATCAATGTCACCTTCGGTAAATAAGGATTTTTGTATGCACGGTGCACTTCGCGCAGCCGGTTTCAGCCTGATGACAATGTTCGTCAGTTGTGGTGCAGGGGCCAGTGTCGACTTCACCGCCACCCCGGACGAAGCCCGGGCCATTGCCAGGGAGGCCTATCTGTACGGCCTCCCGGTGGTGGAGATGTACAAGACCCTCTACACACAGGCCGTGGACAGGAAGAGCCCGAATTTCAAGGCACCGTTCAATCAGATCGGCAATACCGCCAAGGCGTTTACCGCGAAGGACACGGCGTTCGTCACCCCGAACTTCGACACGCCCTACTCCTTTGTCTGGATGGATTTGCGCGCCGAGCCGTTGGTGCTGACCCTGCCGCCCATCGAAGAACACCGTTACTACTCGGTGCAACTGATCGACGCCTATACCCAGAACTTTGGCTATCTGGGCACTCGCAGCACGGGCAACAACGGGGGGCACTACATGATTGCCGGCCCGAACTGGCAGGGTCAGCAACCGGTCGACATCGACCGCATGGTCCGCAGTGAAAGCAACATCGCTTATGCGCTGTACCGCACGCAATTGTTCGATGAAAAAGACCTGGCCAAGGTCAAGCAGATCCAGAAGGGCTACAAGGTCGAACCCCTGAGTCACTACGTCAAACAGAAGGCCCCGGCTGCCGCGCCGAAAATCGACTGGCCGAAACCGACGCCGACCATGAGCGAGACCCCGGACCTGTTTCGCTACCTGAATTTCATGCTGGCATTCACCCCGGCCCAGGACGTGGAAAAAGACCTGCTGGCGCGCTTCGCAAAAATCGGCGTCGGGGCCGGCAAACCCTTCAGGCTCAGCGACCTCAGCGCCGAACAACGCCAGGCACTGGAAGACGGCATCAGTGACGCCAGGGCCGAGTTCGCCGAATTCAAGAAAACCAAAGTCGACACCCATGAGGTCAGCAGCGGTGACCTGTTCGGCAGCCGCGACCACCTCAAGGGCAACTACCTGTACCGCTATGCAGGCGCCAACATGGGGATTTTCGGCAACTCTGCCGAAGAGGCGAACTACTTCGGCTATTTCGTCGACAAGGACGGAAAACCGGTCGACGCATCGAAAACCGACTACACCCTGCATTTTGACAAGGACGCCCTGCCCCCGGTCGATGCGTTCTGGTCGCTGACCATGTATGACGGCAAAAACAAATTGCTGGTGGCCAACCCGCTCAATCGCTACTTGATCAATTCGCGGATGTTGCCCGACCTCAAGCTCGATGCCGATGGCGGCCTGACTCTTTACGTGCAGCACAAGGCACCGGCCAAAGCATTGCAAAGCAACTGGCTGCCGGCACCGAATGGTCCGTTCTACGGCGTGCTGCGCCTGTACCTGCCCAAACCTGAAGTCAACAACGGCCAGTGGAAACTGCCGCTGCTGGCGCCAGCCACCCCACAACAATAAGCGGAGTCGTTCATGATCAGGCCTTTCGTAGTGCGCCCCTTGTTGGCGCTGTGCATGGTCAGCGTCAGTCCATGGGGTCTGGCGGCCGAAGGCGGTGTCGGTCGTCCGATCACCGGCCAACAAGTGTTTTCCGATGCCGGGATCGTGCCCCCGGAGCCGGGTTGGGTCATGTCCCTGACCAGCATCTGGTACGACGGCGACCTCAAGGGCAACGCCCAGGTGCCGATCGTGGGCGCCCTGGGTACCGGGCTGGACATGAAAGTGTCTTACACCATGGCCAACTTCACTCACGTCTGGGACACGGGCAAGGGTCGCTGGAACTACGCCTCGGCCATCGGTGTACCGGTGCAGTACACCGACATTACCGCAAGCATCACCGGCCCTCGCGGCAGGACCCTGGGCTCCGAGGACACCGGCACCCAGTTCGCCGACATGCTGGTGACGCCGATTGCCGCCGGCTATCACTTCGACGAACTCAACCACATCGCGTTCTCGCTGCCGATCTACGTGCCGACCGGTGCCTATAACGACGATCGCCTGGCCAACCCCGGGCAGAACACTTACACCTTCATGCCGACCGTGGCGTTCACTCACCTGGACGGCAAGGGCGGCGAGTTCACGTTGTCGAGCGGCCTGGAGTTCTACACCGAGAACGACGCCACGGATTATCGCAACGGCAACATTTTCACCCTCGACGCCCTGTGGACCCACGGCTTCGGCAACGGCTGGAACGCCGGTTTGGTGGCAGGCTATATCCAGCAGGTCACCGATGACTCCGGATCCGGCGCAACCAGCGGTTTTCGCGGACGCTCGGTGGGCGCTGGCCCGACGGTAGGCTGGAGCGGCAAGTTCGCCGACGCCCAGGCCAACATCAGTGCCCGCTGGGTGCCGGAGTTCGACACCAAGAACCGGCCCGAAGGCAATGGCATCAGCGTCAACCTGACCCTGGCATTTTTCTAAGAGGTAGCCTGGGATGGCCATCAGTACTCGTTTGACCTTTTGCAGTGTCCTGTTCAGCGGCTTCGCCTGCGCCAGCGGTGAATTGCCCACGCTGACTGACGCGCCGGCGCAGGCCGCCGCCAAAGGTGACCCCGAGACTTGTCACCGGCTGCAACAGGACTTCGACATCGACCTGAAAAAAGTCGTGGCGGCCGGCTGCGACCCGTCGACCGAGCAAATCGCCAAGTTGATGGATAACCCGGTGGGCAATCTGGTGTTGCTGTTCAATCAGTTCGACTACACCGCACTCAAAGGTCCGCACAGCAACGGCACACGCATGCTGGGCAAGTACAGCTTCATGCCGACCTTCCCGATTTCCATCGGCGAAGACTGGAACCTGATCAACCGCCTGCCCGTCAGCTACGTCAGTGCGCCAGTCAATCACAAGGCGGGCAATCTGATCGGCATGGGTCCCAGCGATATCCTCAGCGACCGTGGCGACTTTGCCTCGGTCGTGCAAGACCCGTTCGACCGCACCAGCGGTTTTGGCGATCTGGCCTATGTCGGTGTGTTCTCGCCCAAGGAGCCGGTGCGCTTCGCCGGGGGCGGCAAGATGGTCTGGGGGTTCGGCCCGACCGCGATGTTTCCCACTGCGGAAAAAGACGTCCTGGGCACCGGCAAATATTCCCTGGGCCCGGCGTTCGTCGCCGCGTACCTGGGCGAAGACTGGACCCTGGGCCTGTTCCCGCAACACTGGTGGTCGGTCGGTGGCGACAGCCAGCGCAAGGATGTGAGCCTGACCAACATTCAGTATTTCATCCAGCGCGCGATCCCCGGTCCCGAGCAATGGCGGATCGGCATGACGCCCAACGTCACCGTGAACTGGAAAGCCGAAGGCGGCAACAAAGTGACCTTCCCTGTCGGTCTCGGCGCCGGGCGGATATTCAACTTCGGCAAGCTGCCGGTGCGTATTTCCGGGGAGATCCAGTATTCGGCGATTCACCCCGACGACCTCATCAGCAGTCGCTGGAATTTCCGACTGTCATTCATTCCGGTCATTCCGACCTTCATGCTTTGAGCGAGGAACCTTTCATGACCGCTCTCAACGACCTCAACGCCCTGCAAGCCAGCATCGCCGAAGCGGTGCTCGGCCAGGACCAGGTCATTCGTCAAATCCTTGTGGGCCTGCTGGCCAACGGGCATCTGCTGCTCGAAAGTCTGCCCGGCCTGGCCAAGACCCGCACGGTGAAAGCACTGGCCAAACACCTGGACGCGAAGATGAGTCGCATCCAGTTCACCCCGGACTTGCTGCCGTCGGACATCACCGGCGCCGAGGTGCTGCATCAGGTCGAAGGCAAGAACGAAATCCGCTTCCAGCCCGGCCCGCTATTCGGCAACCTGATCCTGGCCGACGAAATCAACCGTGCGCCGGCCAAGGTCCAGGCCGCGTTGCTCGAAGCCATGGAAGAACGCCAGATCACCGTGGCCGGCAACAGCCATGCGCTGCCGGAACTGTTCATCGTGGTGGCGACCCAGAACCCGATTGAACAGGAAGGCACGTACCCGCTGCCGGAAGCACAGATGGACCGCTTCCTGATGAAAGTGCTGCTCGATTACCCGAGCGCGGAAAACGAAAGCCAGGTGCTGCGCCTGCTGCGCGAAGAAGAACAGGCACTCGGCGCCAAAACGGCTGCGGTGCAGGGTTTTGCCCTGGCCCAGGACGTGATCTTTGCCGCGCGCCGGGAAGTCAGTGCGGTGCACGTGTCTCCGGCCATCGACCGTTACCTGATCGACCTGATCAATGCCACGCGCCATCCGGCCGATTACGACGCCGATCTCGGGCGCTGGATCAGCATCGGCGCCAGCCCCCGTGGCGGCATCGGCCTGGACCGTTGTGCCCGGGCCGACGCCTGGTTGCAGGGCCAGGTTTTCGTGTCTCCGGACAACGTGCGTGCCGTGGTGCACCCGGTGCTGCGCCATCGGTTGCAGCTGAGCTACGACGCGGTGGCCGATGGCGTAAGCGCCGACCAGGTGCTCGACCGTCTGCTCGATAAAGTCGCGATTCCGGCCTGATGCCCATGAACAGCGTCGACGGCCTGGTGTATGTCTCTCTGGCGCAGTTGATGGCCCTGGAGTTCAAGGCCCGTGACCTGAGTTTTGTCGCTCGCCAACCTCAAGGCAGCATCCTCGCGGGCAATCACGCTTCACGCTTGCGTGGCCGCGGCCTGAACTTCGATGAGCTGCGCCGCTATCAGCCGGGGGACGATTTGCGTCATCTCGACTGGCGCGCCTCCCTGCGCACCGGCAAACCGGTGGTACGCACGTTCACCGAAGAGCGCGACCGCCCGGCGCTGATCCTCGTCGACCAGCGCATGTCGATGTTCTTCGGTTCGCAACGCAGCTTCAAATCCGCGGTCGCCGCCGAGCTCGGCACCCTGGCGGCGTGGATGGTGTTCAACGCCGGCGACCGCGTCGGCGGGCTGGTGTTCAACGATCAACGCATCGACAGCATCGCCCCGCTGCGCAGCCGTAAACGCGTCGAGGCGCTGTGCAGCCGCATTGCCAAGCAGAACCAGGCACTCAATGCGGGCAACCCGGATGCCGAGGGCGCAGACCAGCTCGACAAGGTCCTGCAGCATTGCCTGGCCGTGGCCGGTCACGATCACCTGATCTGCATCGTCAGTGATTTTGCCGGGGCCGGCGAACGCACCTTACAGCTCATGCGGCAACTGGCGGCCCATAACGACTTGATCGCCATGCAGGTCTATGACCCGCTGGCACTGAACCTGCCGAAAAACGGCCGCGTGCTGATCACCCAGGGGCAATTGCAGGTGGAATTGGCGGTGGATCGGCAACAGGTGCATCAGCCATTGGGGGACTTTCTCAGCGGTCGGCTCAAGGACGTCGCCACTTTGCTGCGCCGCAGCCAGGTGCCTTTGATGATGTTCAGCACCGCCACCGAAGCCCACGAACAACTGCGTGCCGAACTGGGCAAGCTTGCCGGGAGACGCCGATGAACCCCGCTATCCCGAGCATCGACCAACTCAAGGAAATGGCCCTGCCGGCACCGGTCAGCTATGCGCCGCAGACCTGGGGTTGGTGGGCGTTGCTGACCTTGTTGGTGCTCAGCCTGTTGCTGGTCAGTGCCCGACGTTACTGGCAATGGCGGCGCGATCGCTATCGGCGCGAGGCGCTGGCACGGCTGGCGGAGTTGCAGCAACGCAGCAATGACCTGAATGCATTGCGCGAGCTTCCGGAGCTGCTCAAACGCGTGGCCCTCTCCATGCCTGCCCCCCGTGCCCCCTGTAGGAGCTGCCGAAGGCTGCGATCTTTTAGCGGCGTCGAGACCGCTGAAGATCAAAAGATCGCAGCCTTCGGCAGCTCCTACAGGGGGACGGTTGCGGCGTTGGGGAAAGAGGACTGGCAGGCATTTTTGCAGCGGCACAGTAAACAAACGCTACCCGCCGACTTCAGCCAACAACTGTCGCTGCTGGCCTACGCGCCTGACGCAACCTTGCGGGCCATGCCCAACGAGCAGCGCCAGCTGTTGTTCAGCACCTGCAAAACCTGGGTGGAGCGTCATCATGTGGCAGCTTGATTACCCCTGGTTGCTGATCCTGCTGCCATTGCCATGGTTGGGTTATCGCTACCTGCCCGATTACCGCGAGGCGCGCAGTGCCGTGCGCGTACCGTTTTTCGGCGCCATGAGCCGTGCAGTTGGTCAGGCACCCAGCCAGGCCGGTACCCGCAGCAACGGCTGGCAGTTGCTGCTGAACCTGTTGGTCTGGACACTGTTGCTGCTGGCGGCGAGCCGGCCGGTGTGGGTGGAACAGCCCATCGAGCGCCAGCAGCCGGTGCGTGACCTGATGCTGGCCATCGACATATCCCAGTCGATGGAAACCACCGACTTCACCGACGCCAACGGCCAGAAAATCAACCGCCTGGCCGCCGTCAAGGACGTGGTCCACGGGTTCATCGACAAGCGCAAGGACGATCGAATCGGACTGATCGTTTTCGGCACCGGCGCCTATCCGCAGGCACCCCTGACCCTCGATCACGCCAGCCTGTCACTGCTGCTGGACGACACCGGCATCGGCATGGCCGGCCCCAACACCGCCATCGGCGACGCCATCGGCCTGAGCCTGAAACTGCTGGAGCAGGCCCACGAACAGGAAAAAGTGCTGATCCTGCTCACCGACGGCAACGACACCAGCAGCGCCATCACCCCGGATCACGCGGCCGCCATGGCTGCCGCCAAAGGGGTGGTGATTCACACCATCGGCATCGGCGACCCGAACGCCGAAGGCGAAGCCAAGGTCAACCTGCAAGGTTTGCAGGACATTGCCCTGGCCACCGGCGGACGCTTCTTCCGCGCCGAAGACCGCAACACCCTGGATCAGGTCTACAGCACCCTCGACAAACTCACCCCGCATCAGGTGAAAACCCTCAGCCATCAGCCCAAACGCGATCTGTTCTGGTGGCCGCTGGGCGCAGCCATTGCTCTGCTGGCGATGTATCACCTGGGCGCCCTGCTGCTTCCACGGCTGATGCTCGCCCGTCAACGGCAGGAGACCTGAGATGGACATCAACCTCGGCGACTTCCACTTCCTGCGTCCTGTGTGGCTGTTGCTCGCCCTGTTCGGCGCGCTGCTGCCAGTGCTGTGGCGACATAGCCAGGATTTGCAACGTCGCTGGCGCAGCAACATCGCGGCGCACCTGCTGCCGCATCTGCTCATCACCCCGCAAGACCGGCACCGCCTGCGCCCGGTGCATCTGCTGTGTGCGCTGTTGGTACTGGGCGCCCTCGCCGCCGCCGGGCCGACCTGGGAACAGGATCGCCCGGACTTTCTGGAAAACCGCGCACCGCTGATCATCGCCGTCGACCTGTCGCCGTCCATGGACGCCAGCGACGTTCCACCCAGTCGCCTGGAAGCGGTCAAGCACAAGCTCCACGACCTGATCCAGCGCCGCGCCGGTTCGCGCAACGCCTTGATTGCCTACGCCGGCAGCGCGCATCTGGTGTTGCCCGCCACCGATGACCCGGCCCTGCTCGATACCTTCATCCAGGCCCTGAGCACCGACCTGATCAACAAACCGGGGAAAGATGTCGGCGCTGTCATCGATCAGGCCAAGCGCCTGCTCGGTGCCGAAAAAACACCCGGCACCCTGCTGCTGATCACCGATGGCGCCGACACCTCGACATTGGCCGGGCTGGACAAACGACTGGCGAACAGTGCGTTGCAAGTGCTGATTCTGGCAGCCGGCAGCAGCGACGGCGGGATCATCCGCGAAGCCAGCGGCCAGCCGCGCATCGACAGCAATGGTCGCCCGCAACTTGGCAGTTTCGACCAGGACGCCCTCAAGCAGCTTGCCTCAACGCTGGATGCCCCGCTGGGCAGCCTGACCCTCAACGATGACGATCTGGACTGGATCGAACTGCACGCCGAGCAGCACTACCAGTCAGCCAGCGACGAACAGCGTGAATTGCACTGGAAAGACGCCGGTTACTGGTTGTGCTGGCCGCTGCTGCTGTTCGCTTTCTTCAGTGTACGCAGGGGCTGGAGCGTGAACTGGATGGCGGGACTGCTGCTGACGGTGGGCCTGGGCCTGCCACCGGCGCCGGCACAGGCCAACGCATTGACCGATGCCTTTTTCACCCGCGACCAGCAAGGCCGCTGGGCCTTCGAACACCAGCACTACCCCCAGGCGGCGGCGCTGTTCGTCGATCCGTACTGGAAAGGCGTGGCCGCCTACAGCGCGGCCGATTTCGACCTGGCACTGGCCAGCTTCGCGCGGCTCGATACACCACAGGCGTATTTCTACCTGGGCAATATCTACGTGCGCCGGTTCAAGTTCGATCAGGCCATCGCGGCTTATCAGCAGGCACTGAAGTTGCAACCGCAGTTTCCGGAAGCCACGGCCAACCTGGCCCTGGCCATCGCCTTGCAAAAAGACACCGAAAGCGCCGAGAAAAACACACCGGAGGTCAAACCCGACGAAATCAAGATGGATAAAGCGCCGGGTAAAGGGCAAAGCAAAAAGATGGATACCCAACAAGCGGCCTCGGATGAGCAATGGTTGCAGAACCTGACCACGTCGCCGGCGAAGTTTCTCAAGCAGAAGTTCAGTCTGCAGGATCAGGCGGGGGCCAAGCCATGATCAGCCTGAAAGTCCGAGTCGCGGCCTTCGCGAGCAGGCTCGCTCCCACATTTGATCCAGACGCACCTCAAATCACCTGTGGGAGCGAGCCTGCTCGCGAAAGGGCCCGACCACTCACCACAAATCTCGGAGCCCTGCTCATCGGCCTGATCAGCCTCAACACATTCGCCGCCGACCCTCAACTGAAAGTCCAGGCCACCCTACAACCCGCCGACCCCGTCATGGTCGGCAGCCTGGTCGAACTGCAACTCGATGTCTTCACCGACACCTGGTTCACCAGCGCCCCCACCCTGCCCGACCTGAAACTGTCCGGCGCACTGGTGATGCCGCCGGACGGCCACGCCGAACACCTGAACCAGACTTTCGACGGCCAATCCTTCAGCGGCATGCGCTACAGCTACCTGATCACCCCGAACCTGGCCCAGGGCTTCGACATTCCGGCACTGACCGTTCAAGCCACACCGGGCCAGGCCAGCCACGAACTCAGCGCCCAAAGTCAGCCATTGCACTTCAACGCCGCACAGCCGCCGGGATTCCAGCCCGGGGAGGCGGTGCTGGTGGCTCAAGGGCTGCGGTTTACCCAGAAGACCATCCATTCGGCCACGCCGCTGAAGGTCGGCGACAGCATCACCCGGGAACTGACGCTACAGGCCGACGGTGCCCTGGCCATGTCACTGCCGACACCGACGCTGGACGCCATCAAGGGCCTGAGCCGCTACCCGAAACCAGCGCAAATCCGCAATCTGGATGACGGTCGCGGCAACTTCATGGGCGGCCAGCGCATCGACAGCGTGACATATCGAATTGACACCGAAGGCCACTACAGCCTGCCAGCCGTCGAACTGAAATGGTGGGATGCCAGCAGCCGGCAAACCCGCACGGCCACAGTGCCTGGCGTGACCTTCGACGCCGCGGCCAACAGCGCCTACAAGCCGGTGTTTTCAATCACCGAAGACCTGAAAAAACTCGGTCAGCACAATCGTTTGCACCTTTCCGGGCACTGGTTCGGACTATTGGCACTGGCGTTGGCGGTGGGGGCCCTGGGCTGGTTCAGTCGCCCGCTCGTACGCCGCGCGCACCTCAACTGGCAGGCCCGGCGCCGCGCCCGACACGCCGCCTGGCTCGAGTCCGCCGACTACGCGTGGCAGCAGATTCCGGCACAACTGGAGGGCAAACCGACGCAATTGAGCGCCCTGTACCTGTGGACCCGACGCAGCCGCCAGGGCCTGAAATTGACCGGTCTCGGCCCGCGCCTGCAAAGCTTCCTGCGGGCCTGTTACGGCCGCGAAACGGACAAAGAGCAGGCCCTGCGCCAAATCGGGGAATCCTTGTCTACGCTGCATAGTCAGGCCGAGTGCAACAGAGAATCAGTCTCTCCTGCGCTTCATCCGCTCAACCCCGTTCACGAGAAGGGTCTCCCATGACCAATTCAATATCGTTACGCCATCCTCGCGTATTCAGCTTCCTGTTGACCCTGGCCTTGAGCCTGCCGCTGTTGGTCCAGGCAGCCGAACCGCTGCCCTCGTGGAACGATGGGCCGTCGAAAAAGCAGATCATCGAGTTCGTGCAGGCGGTGACCGATCAAAACAGCAAGGACTTCGTCAAACCCGAAGACCGCATTGCCGTGTTCGATAACGACGGCACCTTGTGGAGCGAGCAGCCGATGTACTTCGAAATGCTGTTCGCCCTCGAAGAAGTCAAACGCACCGCGGCGCAGCACCCGGAATGGAAAACCACCCAGCCGTTCCAGGCCGTGCTGGAAAACGATCACAAGGCACTGGCCGCCAGCGGCCTGGAAGGCATGATGAAGATCTTCGGTGCGACCCACACCGGCATGACCAGCGAAGCGTTCGATGACTACGCCAAGACCTGGCTGAGTCAGGCCAGGCACCCGAAAACCGGCAAGCCGTACACCGAAATGATCTTCCAGCCGATGCTGGAGATGCTCGACTACCTGCGCGGTAACGCCTTCAAGACCTACATCGTCTCCGGTGGCGATACCGGGTTCATGCGCGCCTTTGCCGAGAAGGTCTACGGCATTCCACCGGAACAAGTCATCGGCACCACCTTCGTCACCGCGTTCCAGTACAAGGACGGCCAGGCGTCGATCCTGCGCACGCCGAAACTGGCCCACAACGACGATGGCCCGGGCAAACCCGAAAGCATCAATGCCGTGATCGGCAAACGACCGATCCTAGCGTTCGGCAACTCCGACGGCGACCTGCAAATGCTCCAGTGGACCGCCGCCGGTCCCGGTAAACGATTCATGGGGTTGGTGCACCACACCGACGCCAAGCGCGAATGGGCCTATGACCGACAGTCGCAGATCGGTCGCCTGGACAAGGCCCTGGACGAAGCGAACAAGCGTGGCTGGACGGTCGTCGACATGGCGGCCGAATGGCGCCGGATCTATCCATACGACGCCGCCACCCCCGAGCAAGCGCAGTAAAAAAAGACGTAACGCAGGACCGCAATAAACGTTTGTCGCATTTCAGCGACCTAGTGAAAAGGAGCCAGTCAGATGACTCGCATAGGTAAGTGGCTACCGAAACTCGCCCTGGTGGCAGCCTCGGTGATGGCGATTTCGGCAACAGCCGGAGCCGCTGAAAAACCCAACATTCTGGTGATCTTCGGCGACGATATCGGCCAGACCAACATCAGCGCCTATTCCATGGGCGTGGTTGGCTACAAGACGCCGAACATCGACCGCATTGCCAAAGAAGGCATGATGTTCACCGACTATTACGCAGAGAACAGCTGCACCGCCGGCCGGTCTTCGTTCATCACCGGCCAGACGCCTTTGCGTACCGGCCTGTCGAAAGTCGGCATCCCGGGCGCACCGGTGGGCCTGCAAAAGCGTGACATCACCATCGCCCAAGCCCTCAAATCCCAGGGCTACGCCACCGGTCAGTTCGGCAAGAACCACCTGGGCGACAAGGATGAATACCTGCCGACCAACCACGGTTTCGACGAGTTCTTCGGCAACCTGTACCACCTCAACGCCGAAGAAGAGCCTGAGCGTCCGTACTGGCCAAAAGACGATGCCGAGTTCGTCAAGGCCAACACCCCGCGTGGCGTGATCCACAGCTTCGCCGACGGCAAGATCGAAGACACCGGCGCGCTGACCACCAAGCGCATGGAAACCATCGACGACGAAACCACGGCGGCGGCGCAGGCGTTCATCGAGAAACAAGCCAAGGCCGACAAGCCGTTCTTCGTGTGGATGAACACCACGCGCATGCATCTGTTCACCCACGTACGCGACTCGATGAAGGGCCAGAGCGGCATGCCCGGCAACGATTACGCCGATGGCATGCTCGAGCACGACGGCGATGTCGGCAAACTGCTGAAGACCCTCGACGACCTGAAAATCGCCGACAACACCATCGTCGTCTACACCACCGACAACGGCCCGAACCAGTTCTCCTGGCCGGACGCGGCAACCACGCCGTTCCGTAACGAGAAGAACTCCAACTGGGAAGGCGCCTACCGTGTGCCGGCCATTGTGCGTTGGCCGGGCAAGATCAAGGCCGGTGAAGTCTCCAACGAGCTGTTCTCGGGCATGGACTGGTTCCCGACCTTGCTGGCAGCCGCGGGCGAAACCGACGTGAAGGAAAAGCTGCTCAAGGGTTGGGCACCGACCTCGGGTGGCAACAACTTCAAAGTGCATCTGGACGGTTTCAACCAGCTGCCCTACCTGACCGGCCAACAGCCTAAAGGCGAGCGCAAGGAGTTCTACTACTTCAACGACGACGGCGTGCTGGTGTCGATGCGCTTCGGTAACTGGAAAGTGGTGTTCTGCGAACAACGCGAGCCAGGAGGTTTTAAAGTCTGGAGCGAACCGTTCGTGTGCCTGCGCGTACCGAAAATCTTCAACTTGAGGATGGACCCGTATGAACGGGCCGACGTGGTTTCCGATCAGTATTACGATTGGCAGACCAAAAACGTCTACCTCGCCGCCCAAGCCGTACAAAAAGCGGCCGGGTTCCTGCAGACCTTCATCGAATACCCGCCAAGCCAGAAACCGGCGAGCTTCAGCATCGACCAGATCCGTGCTGCGGTAGATGCCAAGATCGCTGAAAAAATGAAAGCTGCACAGTAAGACCGCCGCTCGCCCTCACCGGCGAGCGGACTTTTCTGCAATCTGAATGCGATCACTGTAGGAGCTGCCGCAGGCTGCGATCTTTTGATCTTGATTTTAAAGAAGCAAGATCAAAAGATCGCAGCCTGCGGCAGCTCCTACGTAATCGATTCAAAAATTCGCACAAGGCAACAGATCCATGACCTCACGTGTCGCCAGCAAGTCGTCGGCCATACCTGCCCCGCAAGTCGCCTCCCCGGCGCTGTTGATCCCCGCCCTGCTGCTGTTTGTCTCCGGCGCCGCGGCGCTGGTGTATCAGGTGCTGTGGATCAAGCAGCTGTCGTTGGTCGTAGGCGTCGAGGTCTATGCCATCACCACCGGGATCAGTGCATTCTTTGCCGGGTTGGCCTTGGGCGGCTTGCTGTTCGGCCGCTGGGCGGACCGGATGCCGCAACCGGTCCTGCTCTACGCCGGGCTGGAAGTGCTGGTGGCGCTGCTGGGTGTCGCTGCGACCTTCGCCATGAGCCTGGCGGCCAGCCCGTTTGCCTGGCTGGAAGCGCACGTGGGTTTGCTGGCCTGGGTGCTGCCGTTCGCGCTGGTGGGCATTCCCGCGCTGTTGATGGGCGGCACCCTGCCGGTGCTGGTTCGCTCCCTGGCCACCGACCCGCAACACCTGGGCAAGGCCGGCGGGCAACTGTATGCGGCGAACACCGCCGGGGCCATCGCCGGCACCCTGCTCGCCGCGTTCGTGCTGATTGCCACCCTCGGCGTGCGCGGCAGTGCGCTGGCCGCCGCCATGCTCAACTTGCTGGCCGCCGCCGGAGCCCTGTGGTTCCAGCGCCGGCGCGTGGCCCCCGTCGATGCGGCGGCGAAACAACACGTTCAAAAAGCCCCCGACCGCCTCGCCCTGTGGCTGTACGCCATTGCCGGTGGCGTAGCGCTGGGCTACGAAGTGGTGTGGTCGCAATCGATCGTGCAGTTCATGAGCACCCGTACCTACGCCTTTGCCGTGGTGCTGGCGACTTACCTCACCGGGTTGTTCCTGGGCAGCATGCTGCTGGCCCGTCGGGTCGATCGCCTGCGCGATCCCTGGGGAGTGTTTGGTTTGCTGATTGCCGCAGCCGGGGCGATTGCCCTGCTGGAAGTGGCGTTGCTCGGACGCTGGCTGGTGCTCGCCCAGACCCTGGCCGAATCCTGGGTTTTGTCATGGGGCGGCAGTGAACTGGCGGGCATGAGCACGCGCTTTGCGGTGGCGGCCTTGAGCATTGTGTTTGTACCGACCCTGTTGCTGGGCGCGGCGTTCCCGTTGGCCCTGCGCTTGAGCGTCGGCGGCGCACAGGTGGGGCGCAACGTCGGCGAAGTCGTCGCGTTCAATACCCTTGGCGGGATCATCGGCGTGATGCTCTGCGGCTTTGTCCTGATCCCGATGCTGGGTCTGGTACGGACCCTGGGCCTGCTGGCGCTGATCGCCGCCGGTATCGCATGCCTCGCCGTGCGCAAGGGCCATGGCGTGAAGAAAGGCCGGCGTCAGGCGGTGATTGCCATTGGCCTGGTGTCCCTGGCACTGACCGTGTTCACGCCGGTCAACAAGCTTGCCAGCCTGCTGCCGGGCGCGCGCAATGGCACGCTGACGTTCTACGAAGAAGGCCGTGGCGGGACGGTCGCCGTGGTCACCCAGGGCAAGGGCGAACGGGCGTTCCAGCGCTTGTACATCCAGGGCGTGTCCAATACCGGCGACGCCATGCCGTCCCTGCGCTACATGCGGATTCAGGCGCTGCTGCCCTTGTTGATCCACAACGGTGAACCGCGTTCGGCGCTGGTGATCGGCTTCGGCACCGGCATCACCGCCGGTGCCCTGACCCGCTACCCCGGCCTGGACCATCGCGTGGTCGCCGAACTGCTGCCCTCGGTGGTCAAGGCAGCCCCCTTGTTCAAGGGCAATTTCAATGCCGCGGCCGATCCGGGTGTCGACGTGCGCTTGCGTGACGGTCGCCAGGAACTGCTGCGCAATCCACAGCGTTACGACCTGATCACCCTTGAACCGCCACCGCCCTCCGCTGCGGGCGTGGTCAACCTGTACTCCCGGGACTTCTACCAACTGGCCGCCAGCCGTTTGCAGAAACAGGGCCTGGTCGCCCAATGGCTGCCGCTGCCGACGCAGAACATCGACGACTCGCGCTCACTGGTACGCAGCTTCCTCGACGTATTCCCCTACGCGACCCTGTGGACCAGCGAGTTCCACGAGATGCTGCTGGTGGGTTCGATGGAGCCGATTGAGCTGGATGCGGCGAAGATCAACGCACGCTTCCAGCAGGACAGCGTTCGCAGCACCTTGCAGGATGTCGGTATCGGTTCGGCCGCATCTCTGCTCGCCACCTGGGTGACTGACCGTGCGGGGCTTGAACGCTTCGCTGGCGACGCACAACCGGTGACGGACGATCAGCCCAGGATCGAATACGCGCCCTGGGTTCG
Source organism: Pseudomonas sp. PDM27 (assembly GCF_019219205.1). NCBI lineage: Bacteria > Pseudomonadati > Pseudomonadota > Gammaproteobacteria > Pseudomonadales > Pseudomonadaceae > Pseudomonas > Pseudomonas sp. PDM27. The sequence goes on from NZ_JAHUWF010000019.1 coordinate 98,983, forward strand.
GTCGAAAGAAATCAGCCGTGTGCTGCCGGCCCTGCTCGACTTGCACCAGCCGCCCGCACTGCTGAACGCCGATGCCGGGTTCATCGAACGCATGAACACCCAGCAACAACGCCTGATGCAGTTCTACCGGGCGAGCCTGCATGCCTACGACGGAAACCGTGACGCTTGGGCCAGGGAGATGCGCGAGGTAATGCGCGGGGATTCCGGGAATCCGTATTACCGGTGGTTTGTCGGGGAGTGATTGGCCGCCTTCGCGAGCAGGCTCGCTCCCACATGGGGATGCGTTCCCCTGTGGGAGCGAGCCTGCTCGCGAAGGGGCCATCAGTTTCACAACATCCGTTATTTGACAGACGCCAACCATCCGGCAAAGCTGCATCAAGCTTCAACGCGCGCCTGACGGCAATCGCACCTGGACCATGGAAGTCGTAATGCCCAAATATAAAAACAAAGCTGCACAGCCAAACCCTGATTCGCAACCGACCCTGATCAACCGTTATCTGTTCCCCGTCACCATCGGCATCCTGTTGCTGACTGTGGCGGGTATTGGCTGGTTTTTGCTGAGCAGCACACCGACGCCACCCAAGCCGGTCACCGTCAGCCCCCCTGCTGTTCAACCGGCCAAACCGCAACCCGTTGCCATCGCGCCAGCAAAAATGGTCGACGAGCAGCAATGCCAGGGTTGCCACGGCGCACAGGTCAAGGACTGGCAAGGCTCCCACCACCAGTTGGCGATGCAGCAAGCCAACGCCGACACGATGCTCGGCGACTTCAACAATGTCACCTTCAAGGCCGAAAAGGAGACCACGGTGTTTTCGCGTAAGGGCGACGAATTCTGGGTCAACACACCGGGCATCGATGGCAGGAATACCGATTTCAAGGTGGCCTATGCCTTTGGCATCGCCCCCTTGCAGCAGTACCTGATCGAAGTCGGCGAAGGCCGGTTGCAGGCCCTTGGCATTGCCTGGGATACCGAAAAGCACCGCTGGTTTCACCTCTACCCGGGCCAGGGGGTGAACTTCAAGAACCCGCTGCACTGGAGCAAACCGAGCCAGAACGCCAACTTCATGTGCGTCGAATGCCATACCACAGGCTTCAAGCGCAATTTCGATGCGGCAAAAAACACCTTCGACAGCCACTGGAACAGCCTGGGTGTCGGCTGTCAGGCCTGTCATGGCCCGGCGTCCAATCACCTGGAATGGACGGCGAAGAAGACCGACCTGATCCATGCCGGCTTTGCCGTCGACCTCAAGGACAAGAACGCCACCGTCGAACTCGAAACCTGCGCCCGCTGCCACTCGCGCCGCGCGCCTCTGGATGACGGCTACACGGTCGGCAAGCGGCTGATGGACGACTACCTGCCGAGTGTCCTGACCCGCGAACTGTACGCGCTGGACGGCAAGATCAAGGACGAAGTGTTCGAACACGGCTCCTTTGCCCAGAGCAAAATGTTCGACAAGGGCGTGCGCTGCAGCAACTGCCACAACCCGCACAGCACTCAATTGAAAGCGCCAGGCAACGGTGTCTGCCTGCAATGCCACAACACCGCCGGCAAAACCACCGTGGAAGGCGTCGACGGCAAGGGCCTGCAAGCGAAAAACTACGACTCCGTCGAACACACTCGCCACACCACGGGCCAACCGGGTTCGCAGTGCGTGGATTGCCACATGCCTGGCAAGTTCTACATGGGCAATGACTTTCGGCATGACCACAGTTTCAGCATCCCCAACCCTGAGCGGGCAAAGAAACTCGGTACGCCTGATGCCTGCCTGACCTGCCACCAGGGCAAGGCCGGCGACAAGGTCACCGAGCAGTTCAAGCTGTGGAACACCGCCAACGCCAGCGCGGTACAAGCCCCTCGCTACGACGAAAGCCTGTGGCTGATTCGCAACGGTCAGCCCGGTGCCGCACAGGCCTTGATCGAGCAACTGCAACGCAGCAATCTGCCGGCAATCCAGCGCGCGACGCTGCTTGGTGAACTGGCGCAGTATCCGAGCGAACAAGCGTTGAAACTGGCCACCAGGGACCTCAACAACCCGGCGCCGCAAGTCCGTGAGAGCGCCATCCGCGCACTCAGCGCCTTCCTGCCGCCAGCGGAACGTGCGCCACTGCTGACACCCTTGTTGAGTGACCCTGTGAGAGCCGTGCGCATCGCCGCCGCCCGTGATCTGCTCAGTGTCGCGCACACCGGCCTGGGCACGGCCCAGGACAGCTGGAATGCCGCCATCGCCGAATACGAGGCGGTGCAGACAAACCTGCTCGAACGCGCCGAAGCGAACCTCAACCTGGCGATGCTGTATCAGGCCAGCGGTCGCAACGCAGAAGTCGAAGGATTCCTGCGCACGGCCCTGCAGCGCGATCCGGACTTCTACCCGGCGCTGGTTACCCTGGTGCAATGGCTGGAGGCCAACGGTCGCAGCCAGGAAGGTCATGCCCTGCTGGCGCAAAGCCTCAAGGACCATCCTGACTCGGGCCTGCTGCAATACACCCAGGGCCTGGCGCTGATTCGTGCCGGCCAGGCCGCTCAAGCCATGCCGTATCTGCGCCAGGCGGCGAAACTGGAACCGCAGAGTGGGCAATTCGGCTATGTACTGGCAGTGGCCCTGCATGACAGCGGCAAGATCGACGAAGCCTGCGCAGAACTGGAACGGCTGTTGAAAGAGCAACCGGCCAACCGCAATGCCCGCCTCTCGCTGATCCAGTATTACCTGGCCAACGGCCAGGAACCCAAGGCCCAGGTGCTGTTGCAGGGCTGGAAGAAAATGAACATGGGGGACCCGGCGTTGAAATGACGGGAGACGCCTGCAGGAGCGAGCTTGCTCGCGATGGTGATACAGGCGACGCGTTTATCCAGAATATTCGCGTTTTCGTTGACGTCCATCGCGAGCAAGCTCGCTCCTTCAGCGGCGGTATTGGCTCAATCACCAACGCATATTCAGCGGATTTGTCTTCACGCACGGCAAATCTGTCGAAACCGCATTTGTAGGAGCGAGCTTGCTCGCGATGGCGTTACAGACGACGCGCTTATCCAGAATATTCGCGTTTTCGTTGACGTCCATCGCGAGCAAGCTCGCTCCTTCAGCGGCGCCTGAACAAGGGCCGTGGCTCAATCACCGAGCGCCCGTACAACACGCTCATCCCCGCCAATCCCTTCAACGCATCTTCCGCGGATTTGTCTTCACGCACGGCAAAGCTGTCAAAACCGCATTGGCGCATGTGGCTCAGTTGATCACGCAAGACATCGCCGATGGCGCGCAACTCGCCGGCCCAGCCCAATCGCGTGCGCAGCAGATACGCCTGGCTGTACCCGCGGCCATCGCGAAAGCTCGGAAAATCCAGGGCGATCAGGGGCAGTCGGGCAAACCATGGCTGAAGGCTTTCCACTTCATCGTCCGGCCCCAGCCACACGCCGTTTTGCGACGGGCTTTCCAGCCAACGGCTCAGCGGCAGAATCGCGGCCCCCACGGGCAGCTCTGCTTGCGGGTCGCGCACGAGCGTCCACGGATCATCCGCGACAATCCGCGCCACGCCCTCTTCCAGCCGCAACAGATTGTTCATGCCGACACCTGCGGTACTTTCCCGTAGACCGCCTCCTTGAACGGCTCCAGCCCGATCCGCTGGAAGGCGTCGACGAACAGTTCCTCGCTCTCGCGATAGCGCACGAAGGTGTCGACGATGCGCTCGATCACCCCGGGCACTTGCACGGCGCTGAAGGACGGGCCAATGACCTTGCCTAGCGCACTGTTCTTGCCCTGGGCGCCACCCAGGGTGATCTGGTACCACTCGGCGCCGTTCTTATCGACGCCCAGAATGCCGATGTTGCCGATGTGGTGGTGACCGCAGGCATTCATGCAGCCGGAGATATTGAGGCTGATGTCGCCCAGGTCGTGCAGGTAGTCGAGGTCTTCGAAGCGTGCGGCAATGGCCTTGGCGATAGGGATCGACTTGGCGTTGGCCAGCGCACAGAAGTCGCCACCGGGGCAGGCGATGATGTCGGTGAGCAATCCGGCGTTGGCGCTGCCCAGATTGTGTCCGCAGGCCAGGTGCCACAGGGTGAACAGATCGGCCTTGGACACGTCCGGAAGGACGATATTCTGCTCATGGGCAATGCGGATTTCACCGAAGCCGAAGCGTTCGGACCACTCGGCCACCGCCTCCATCTGTTCGGCCGTGACATCCCCCGGCGGCGCAGTGGCGCCCGGCTTGGTCGACAACACCACGCTGGCATAGCCCGATACTTTGTGCGGCTGCACGTTACGCTGCACCCAACGAGCGAACGCCGGGTTTTCGGCCAGGTGCGTGCCGAAATCGAGATGGGCGTCGGACAAATGACGATAAGGCGGTGCGACGAACGCACTGGCCACACGCTCGAACTCGTCGAGGGTCAGTTGCGCCGGGCCGTCCTTGAGGTGCTGCCACTCTTCTTCCACCTCCCGGGCGAAGGCCTCGATTCCCAGGGCCTTGACCAGAATCTTGATTCGCGCCTTGTACTTGTTGTCCCGCCGGCCATGGCGGTTATACACCCGCAGCACCGCCTCTACGTAAGACAGCAGGTGCTGCCACGGCAAGCCTTCGCGGATCTGCAAGCCGAGGATCGGCGTGCGCCCCAGGCCGCCGCCGACCATGACTCGCAGGAGCATGTGTCCGTCGGAGCCCGGGTAAAGATAAAGGCCGATGTCATGCATCATGATCGCCGCGCGGTCCTGCTCGGCCGAGCAGATGGCGATCTTGAACTTGCGCGGCAGGAACAGGAACTCCGGGTTGATGGTCGACCACTGCCGCAGAATTTCCGCCAACGGTCGCGGGTCGATCATTTCGTCGGCCGCCACCCCGGCAAAGGCTTCGGTGGTGATATTGCGCACGCAGTTGCCGGAGGTCTGGATCGCATGCATTTCCACCTCGGCCAGGCGTTCGAGGATCTCCGGCACCTGGGCCAGTTCGATCCAGTTGAACTGCATGTTCTGCCGGGTGGTGAAATGGCCGTAGCCGCGGTCGTAATCCCGGGCGATGCTCGCCAACGTACGCATCTGCCGGGCGCTCAGGGTGCCGTAGGGAATCGCCACCCGCAGCATGTAGGCGTGCTTTTGCAGGTACAGGCCGTTCTGCAGGCGCAATGGCAGGAACTCTTCTTCGCTCAGTTCGCCCGCCATGAAGCGCTCGACCTGATCGCGAAACTGCGCAACCCGTTCGAACACCAGTGCCCGGTCGTAATCATCGTACTGATACATGTGGCTACCTCATCAGGATTCACCGCATTCCCCTGTGTAGGAGCTGCCGAAGGCTGCGATCTTTTCAAGAGCAAAAGATCGCAGCCTTCGGCAGCTCCTACAGGTCGGTGGATGCGGTTGTTGTGTGAGGTCGACTATGGACTTGCGGCTCAGCGCATTACAGATTCACCTGACTACATAAAAACCGTATCAGAGCGCGGCAGATGGCCGCAGGCGGCACTCAAATCTGATCCGCCTAAATGAAATATTCCTGAGCCTGTTTTGTTTCCATCGGGGTTTCTACAGTGCACGGCATTGCAACCGTGGAAGCATTGAGCATGAGCACAACTACTATCAGTCAGGCCTATAACTACAAGGTCGTGCGCCAGTTCGTCGTGGCGACTGTCTTCTGGGGCGTCGTGGGGATGGCGATGGGCGTGTGGATCGCCTCGCAACTGGTGTGGCCGCAGATGAATCTTGACCTGCCGTGGACCACCTTCGGCCGCTTGCGCCCGTTGCACACCAGCCTGGTGATTTTCGGTTTTGCCGGCAGCGCGCAATTTGCCGCCAGTTACTACGCGGTCCAACGCACCTGCCAGGTGCGGCTGTTTTCCGACAAACTTGCCGCGTTCACCTTCTGGGGCTGGCAATCGGTGATCGTGGTGATGCTGATCAGCCTGCCGCTGGGCTACACCACCACCAAGGAATATGCCGAGATCGAATTCACCGGCGCGGTGTGGATGACCGTGGTCTGGATTGCATACGCCGTGGTGTTCTTCACTACCCTGGTGCAACGCAAGACCAGGCACATCTACGTCGGCAACTGGTTCTTCGGTGCGTTCATCGTGGTCATCGCCATGCTGCACGTGGTCAATCACCTGTCGATTCCAGTCGATTGGTTCAAGTCCTACCCGGTGTACTCCGGGGCCACCGACGCCATGGTCCAGTGGTGGTACGGACACAACGCCGTGGGCTTTTTCCTGACCACCGGTTTCCTGGGGATGATGTACTACTTCGTGCCGAAACAGGTGGGCCGGCCGGTGTATTCCTATCGCCTGTCGATCGTGCACTTCTGGGCGCTGATTACCCTGTACATCTGGGCCGGCCCGCACCACTTGCACTACACCGCGCTGCCGGACTGGGCGCAGTCCCTGGGCATGGCCATGTCGCTGATCCTGCTGGCGCCGAGCTGGGGCGGGATGATCAACGGCATGATGACGCTCTCGGGCGCCTGGCATAAGCTGCGCACCGACCCGATCCTGCGCTTTCTCGTGCTATCCCTGGCGTTCTACGGCATGTCGACCTTTGAAGGGCCGATGATGGCGATCAAGACGGTCAACGCCCTCTCCCACTACACCGACTGGACCATCGGCCACGTACACGCCGGGGCGCTCGGCTGGGTGGCGATGATCACCTTCGGCGCGACCTATCACATGGTGCCGAAGGTATTCGGACGTGATCGGATGCACAGTACGCCGCTGATCAACCTGCACTTCTGGCTGGCGACCATCGGCACCGTGCTGTACATCGCCTCGATGTGGGTCAATGGCATCACCCAGGGCCTGATGTGGCGCGCGATCAACGATGACGGCACGCTGACCTACTCCTTCGTCGAAGCCTTGCAGGCCAGCCATCCGGGATTCGTCGTGCGCTTTGCCGGCGGGGTGTTCTTCCTCAGCGGCATGCTGCTGATGGCCTACAACCTGTGGCGCACGGTGCGGGTAGCGGACGTGGCGATGGCCGAGCGCGAGGCGCAGTTGGCCTGATGATTGAAGTCATGTTGAACATGGCGGGGGGGGCATTTTTGTGGTTCGCCATCGAGTATTGTCTGCGCCACCAGACCGCCGAGAGCCTGGACGATGCGAGCCTGATCCCGTTTGCGGATGACCCTGAGGTGGCTCGGCGGGTAGAGGCGGCTACCGGGAAGACCATCAATGCAGTGGCGCCCGAAGAGGCGAAGCCAGGCTGGGGAAACACCGATTTCTGATGCACCGCCGATCACTGTGGGAGCGGGCTTGCTCGCGAAGGGGGCGTGTCAGTCGACATTGATGTTGAATGTAGATCCGCCTTCGCGAGCAAGCCCGCTCCCACACCCTCAGCCACGATCCCGGGGGATCAAAACCTGTAGCTGCTGCGCCAGAAAATCCGCATTGAATGCAAAGGTGTCCGGGTCTTTCAAGCCATTGGTCTTGCGCCACTGCCAGCCAGTGGATGGCGGCAGGCACACCAGTGACACGCTGCCATAACGGGCTGCCGTAAAGCCCATCACCGCCACGGAAATCTGCCCGCCGACGCCCATCACCTCCGGCACGAATTCCACCGGTTTGCCCGCGATCAGGATGCTCAGCTTTTCAGTCTTGAAGGGAGAGGTTTCCACCGGAACACTCGGCCCCGACGCAACATACACTTCGCGGTTCACTTCGAGCAGGTCAGGTGCCTTGACCGGTTCCAGCCACTGCTGGATCTCATCGAACAGCGCACCAATGCGCTTCGCCCACTCGGCCGATTGCGATTCGAACACTTGTTTTTTGTGCGCTTCGCTTTCGGCGTAGTGGCGAAGCATTTCGCCCAGTTGCTGTACATCGTCCATAGCGGTGTTCCCTGAATAGACCGGTGTTGCGGACCTGGAGCATGGCAGATGCCCGCACGCTGCGTACGACTAAAACCTGACGACAGTTTGCACCGTTGCGTAAACGCGGGCACTGCAGGTGCGCACTTCACCTGACAAACGGAGCACAGCATGGGCCAGCTGCGGTGGCGTGCGCCCTGAGCGTGTGACTCAGCCGACCCTGGGCGTGCGACGCAGGCGCGCCATGCTCAAGGTGTCCACCAGGACGCCGTCGCGAACGGCATAATCACGAAACAGGCCCTCGGTTTCGAAGCCGAACTTGCGATACAGGGCAATGGCCGCTTCATTATCGGCATACACCGAAAGCTCGACGCGCTGCAGGTTCATCCAGTTGTCGGCGATATCCAGCGCCGTCGCGAGCAGCTTCGAACCCACGCCCTTCCCTTGCCACTCGACCGCAACGCCCATGCCGAAACTGCCGGCATGGCTGCGACGAATGCGCGAGAACTGTTCCAGGCCAATGTTGCCGATGACCGTGCCTTGATGCAGGGCCACGACCTTCACCAGGCGCTCGTTATCCGACGCCAGGCGACTGCGCCAGAGCTCGGTGGACTGAAACGGCATTTGCAGGGTCTGCCGGGCGATGGCGGGATCGTTGTACAGCGCCGTAATGCCTTCGATATGGGATTCGTTGAAGCGCTCGAACGTGATAACGGGTTCGGTGGTCGGCATGGGTGAATCATCCTTGAAGCAGACATGGCCGTTCACTCTATAACGCTTTCTTCACGTGTGGCGAGAATCGGTGTGGGAGCGGCGGTGCGGCGATCCGACTTGCTCGCGAAGGCGCCTGGTCAGTCGACATTGTTGTTGAATGACACACCGCTTTCGCGAGCAAGCCCGCTCCCACATTTTGATCGCGCTCAGCTTTCGAACCACTCCCGACGCTCGCTGAAGGTGTTTTCAATCAACTCGACGACCGTCCGCACCTGTGCTTCACCCTGTGACTCGGCGTTGACGGCCATCCACACCTGACGCCGCATCGGCCGCTCGAACAGGCCCGGCAAGGCCACCAGGCCGCGGTCGAAGTGGCTCATGTAGTGCGGCAGCAGGCCGACGCAGGCGCTGCAACGGATCATCTCCAGCATCAGTTCGTAGGATTGCACCTGCACCGCTCCGGCCAGGCGCTGATCCACCAGTGCATTCCATGGCCGGAGGCTTTCGACCTGGCAGTCCTGATGCCATTGCACCAGGAGGAAATCGGCCAGTTCCTCCAGGCATTCCGGCCTGGAAGCCACTCGTGAGTAACGCTTGGCAATGTGCGGCAGGTACTCCAGTTGCGCCAGAGACCGGGGTTCGGTGGTGGCAAAGCTCGGACCCGGCAACGGCGATCCGGCTTCGCCCAGCCACACCACCACGTCGGCGCTGACCGCTTGCAGGGCCAATTCGCTGTCGAGCGTCTTGATGTCCAGGCGCACGCTGGCATTGCGCCGCAGCAGCGCCACCAGGTCACGCCCGAGAATGTCATGCAGGATCGAATCGGCCACGGCCAGGCGAATCAACGGCTGTTCGATCACCGGCAAATCGCGCTCATGGGCCAGGGCGATCAATTGTGCGTGCAGGCGCAAACCATCGCGACTGAGGCTCAGACCATTGTCTGACGGGTTGAACAGTGAGCACCGCAGCTGTGTCTCCAGCAGCGCCAGTTGCCTGCGCAGGCGGGTGGCCTTGATGTTCAGGCTGCGGGCGGCCTGCATAAAACAACCGCAACGGGCACTGACGGTGAAGCACAGCGCCAGTTCGGGGTCGATACCCGCGGCCAGCTGGCGCCAGGACGGATTTTTATCAATGGCTACACGATACTCGGCAGCACCCCGGTGGGCGCTGGTTTCCATGGCTAACATCGAGGACTCCCTGTCGACATGACACTGACAGGTCCATCCTGCGGATCAATGATGAACCTGCTATGACAATGACTCAGGCGCTGGGTGTCTGGCGAAAGCTCACGGCCAGGCGATTCCAGCTGTTGATGGTGGTGACGGCGATGGTCAGGTCGACCATTTCGCTTTCACTGAACTGTTCCCTGGCCAGCGCGTAAACATCGTCCGGCACGTGGCTTTGCGAGAGCAAGGTGACGGCTTCGGTCCAGGCCAGCGCGGCTCTTTCCCGTGGATTGAAAAAGTTGCTGTCGCGCCAGACCACGATGGAATACAGGCGGCGGTCGCTTTCGCCGAGGCGCCTTGCATCCACCGAGTGCATGTCGGTGCAGAAGGCACAGCCGTTAAGTTGCGAGGCGCGAATCTTGATCAGGTGCAGCAGGCCCTGCTCGATGCTCAGGCTGCTGGTCAGGGCCTCCATGGCGATCATGGCCTTCATCGCTTTGGGGGACGCGCTGTAGTAATCCAGGCGGGGCTTCATGGAGCGTTCTCGTGCGGCCTTGAGTTGATTTTCACGGTAATCGCTGGTGCGCGAGCATGACAGATCCAATTTCGCGATTTCCCCGTGGACCAAGGCCTGCAGACCAATTGACGGTTTTTCCACTGCGCAACTTCTGCCGACCGAGCGGATAGGGGTAATCTTGCGCGACGCACACGCGCCTCAACAGCCCCGGAGTCTCGCCGGCATGGAACTACATGTTGTCATCAATGGCCGCAAGGACCTGGCCGGCCAGTTGTATAACCAACTGCGCAGCGCCATCGAGTCCGGTCGCCTGGCCGCCGGGACGCAACTGCCGCCCAGCCGTTTGCTGGCCGAACAATTGGGCATTTCACGCAAGACCATTTCCGATACCTACGCCCAGTTGACCTACGAAAACTTCCTCACCGGGGTGGTCGGCAAAGGCACTTACGTCAATGCGCGCACGTCGAAGGTGCAGCGTAAACAGAACTACACAGAGCTTGGCGGCTTTGAGGTGATCGAGTCTTGGCGCAACCTGCCGGTATTCCTGCGTCATCCGACCCTGGAAGGCTCGCTGCGCTACGACTTCATTGGTGGCGCCACCAGCAAGGGCCAGTTCCCCCAGGATGACTGGCGCCGCTGCACCTCCCACGCGCTGCGCCAGATTGCCGGCTCCAAGGGCCTGTACAGCTTGCCTGAGGGTTTGCCCGCCCTGCGCAACGCCATTGCGCGGCACATCGCGTTCTCCCGCGGGGTCAATTGCCAGGACGAGGATGTGGTGGTGTGCAACGGCGCACAGCAGGCCCTGGACCTGATTGCGCGGGTGCTGATCAGTCCGGGCAGCCTGGTCGCCATGGAGGACCCCGGCTACCCGCCGGCCCGGTTGCTGTTCGGCACCCATGGCGCCACGGTGATCGGCGTGCCGGTGGACGCCGAAGGCATTGTGGTGGAGCAGATTCCTCGCGGCACACGCCTGATCTACGTCACCCCGTCGCACCAGTTCCCGTTGGGCATTGCGATGAGCCAGGCACGCCGGGAAGCACTGCTGGCCAAGGCCCATGAGCTGGGCGCGATCATCATCGAGGACGACTACGACAGCGAGTTCCGCTACGAAGGCCGCCCCACCGACTCCCTGCAAAGCATGGACGAACGGGGGATCGTCGCTTACGTCGGGACCTTTTCCAAAACCCTGCTGCCGGAATTGCGGCTTGGCTATGGGATCCTGCCGCCAGCGATCCTGGAGGCCGTGGTGCGCGCCAAACAGCTCACCGACCTGCACACGTCGACGCTGCCGCAGTGGGCGCTGGCCAAGTTCATCGCCGAAGGCTGCCTGCTCAAGCACATCCGCCGCTGCCATACCATCTATGCCGGGCGCCGCGAGCGGATCCTGACGCGCGTGGCCGGCGACCTCTCACCTTGGCTGGGGGCGGTGCCCTCCACCGCCGGCTTTCACATGGTGGTGATGTGCAAAGTGCCCATGGATATTCCATTGGTGATCGAACTGGCGAAAAAAGTCGAAGTCGGGCTCTATGCGATCGACAGCTTTTTCTATCAGCAAGCGCCCAAGGCCGGGTTTTTCCTCGGTTTTGGCGCCATCGAGACCCTGGACATCGACATCGCCCTGGACCGTGTGCGCGACATTTTGCAGCAGGTGGCCTGACGGATTGGCCTGCGGCTTTATCCGGCGATTGGCTATTGGCGGTCCGCAGGGTCAGGCCTATCCTGCATAGGCGTTAACCCTCAATGAGCAGGATTCGTCCGGCCTGATTCAGGAGTGTGAGCAATGTCCCATGAAGTGATCAATACCGTACAGGTACGTGCCGTCGCCGGCCGCTCGGATGAACTGGGTAAGCAACTGCAAAAGATTGTCGAAACCCTGCGTGAACTACCGGGCTGCGAATCCTATATGGTCGACCGCTGCCCAGAGGACACCAATCGCTGGACCGTCAGTGCCCGCTGGCAATCGGAAGCGGCCATGAAATCGCATTTCAACTGCCCCGAAGTCCAGGGTTTCATCGGCCTGATCGATAGCCAACTGGCCAATGCCGTGGACTTCAACAGCTTTCCTATCGTCTGAAAACAAGATCAAGAGATCGCAGCCTGCGGCAGCTCCTACACGGGAACTGCCGCAGGCTGCGATCTTTGCTTTTAACCTAGGTCTATTGGTCCCCTCGCCTTCCGGAATATTGGCTGTTTAACCGCTACCGCTTGCGCACTACTGTGGTTTGCAACAACTAACCACCGCAGGTAAAGAACCATGAACATGTTGCGTTGCTGTGCAGCCTCCCTCGCCGCCCTGGCCCTGACTGTGTCCGCATCGGCCTTTGCCCATGACCCTTCGGAAAAGGTCACTGTTTTGCAGGACCAGATGCTGAAAAATGCCCCGGGCAAAAAGGCATTGATGATCGAGGTCGACTACCAGCCAGGCCAATCGTCCATCGCCCACAAGCACGACGGCACGGCCATGGCCTATGTGCTTTCGGGGTCGATCACTTCTCAGGTGAAAGGCGAAAAAGCCGTCACCTACAAGGCCGGTGAGTACTGGTACGAACCCGCAGGTTCAGAACACCTGGTCTCGAAGAACGCCAGTAAAACCAAACCGGCGAAGCTGTTGGTGTTCATGGTATTGGCCCCGGACGAGAAAGTGTTGATCCCACTGGAAAACTGATGGCTGAACGTACAGCCATAAATAAAAAGGCTCGAATGGCGAATTCGGGCCTTTTTATTTCCCGAGGCAATTAACCACAAACTGTTAAGCCAAACAAAACTATTGGCCACCGGATAAGTGCGGACATTGGCTATTTAAATAAAACATCCAGGGTTTAGTCTTTATTCACCGCCGGTACAGCACCGGCAACTTTAACTTTCGACTGAGTTGTTTCACTGGAGAAACACCATGAAACTTGCACTTGTCAGTACGCTGGCCATAACGGTTGTTTTAACCGGCTGCTCAATCCCAACTGCGCCCACGGCGGTCTCTTCGCTCAATGGCATTTTCACCGAACCGGTAGGCCGCAGTGGTGCCACCCTGATCAACAACGGCAGCCAGGTCTCGTTGGGCATCGTCTACAGCCAGAATACCCAGGCGAACCGTGCCTATCTGCGGGACTACCAGGCCAACGCCGGCACCGGTTTCGGCCAGAGCCTGCTGGTGCAGCCGATTCATGACGCCTATGTAGCCACTTCCAGGCCGGACATGGCCGTGGACTGGGTCAAGGCCTCCCTGCAGCGGCAATTCGGTTCGGTGACCGTGTATCCGGACATGCAGAGCCTCAGGGCGGCGAAGCCGGACGTGATGGCGGTGGTCGACACCCGCAGCCAACTGATTACATCGCGCAGTTCGGACATCCAGTCAGATGTCAGTGCGGACTTTTACGACAAGAACTTTAACTATCTCGGTACTGCACAAGGGCATGACGCCAAAGCACTCAGTCCCGTGTGGGCTGACTACAAACGCAGCGAAGAGATCGTTGCCGACATTAATGAACAACAGAATGTGCAAGTCAGGGCACTGCAAAAGTTTGACCAGTCGCTCAATAATTTGCTGAGCAAACCGACTAGCAACCTCTCGATGATTGACAACACGCCAGAGCAAAAACGCTACTGATAGCCAGACGAAGGCACGGGCAAGCTCGCTCCCACAATAGATCAGGAACGGGAGCGGGCCTGTGTAGCACTGCGAAACGATTAACCAAAGTCAACTCAATCAATTGACGTTATTTTAAGTCCGACACGGAACAGTCACTTTCAAACTTGAAATAATGGAATTATATATGAGCAAAGACGAGGAAAGATCCTTCATAGCGCGCCTGACCTGTGAAGGGATCAGCATGACTTTTTTCGAAAAGGTATTAAGCGATTGGCATTTTCAGCAAGACGACGAAGATGGCCCGCACAAACACTTGATTACGACCGCTGAAGTCTACATCGATGACTTACAGAGAATGGTAAATTTGGCCGTCACCTCAAAAAACAAAAACAGCATAGGGATAGTGGTTCATTTCAGGTGCTACGACGACTATTACAACCTGCAAATTTTAAGCACCCCCTACTACAACAAGTACTTCAGCAAGAGCAGCCAAGGTTTCCTCGGAGCGCTTCCGGCGGCGGAAGGTGCTACGACTTCTTTTAACTTACTGAATGACAATTTCAAGATTGTCACGCTTGATGATTTCAACAGCGATAACCAAACAGTTTACTTACAGGCACGCAATGCAGGCGTCATCAAAAAAACCCTATGGGGTGGGCAAGTGAACCGTTATTGCTTCCACGACCAAATGGGTCATCAGGTTTTGTTCAAACTGCAAATTCTTGAAAGAAATGTGGCCACCCCTGAAAGCACTACGCCTTTCACTTGAAAAAACACTGTCTGGTGATTTGACCCATTAAAACAAAAAAAGCCCCGCATCTCTCGATGCGGGGCTTTTTCATTCAACGCCTGATCAGGCCGCCGGTTCCAGCTCGGCGGCGACAGCGGCAGGCACTATCGTTTGACCGCTCAACGCCAGGTCCAGCAGTTCGCGGTTGGCCACCGCGTACATGGCGTAGTCGGTGCCGCTGGCGGCACGGATTTCCACCAGCATCGCGCGCCAGCGTTCGATCATGCCTTCGTGCTGCGCCATCCACAGGGAAAGCCGTGTTTCCACGTCCTGGGTGCCGTCGCCCTGTTGCAGGACCGAGATGGTGATCGCGCGTTGCTGCCAGTCGACGTCATCGCGGAACGCTTCACGGGCCAGGGCTTGCCAGTTGTTTTCAACCGGCAGAGCGCTGATCTGTTGCATGTACCAGGTGATGTCCAGCGCGCTGCCCACGGCGAAGTACGCCTTGGCCACCTCAGCCGGATCCTGGCCGGTCACGTCGGAAGCCTCGATGATCGGCAGCAGGGTATACAGGTGCGAGGTGCCAGCCACCATACGCGCCAGCAGCTCTGGCACACCGGCTTCGACGAAGGCCTGATAACGACGCTGCCAGGTTTCACGGATCTCGCCACTGAGCAACTCGTCGAGCTTCAGGCCCAACTCTTTCAAATGCGGACCAAAGTGCGCGACGTCACGGGCAGCATTCTGCTCGTTGCGACGGGCACGCAGGAACCAGCGCGTAGCGCGACGGCCCAGGCGCATCAGCTCGTCCATCAGCTCCAGTTGAACGTCGGCCGAAACCTGGTAATCCAGGTTTTCGATCTGACGGAACCAGTGCGGGAGATGGAAAATGTCACGCACGATCACGTAGGCGCCGGCCACGTTCGCCGGGCTCATGCCGGTCGACTCTTTGAGTCGTTGAACGAAGGTGATGCCCATGTGGTTGACCAGGTCGTTGGCGATCTGGGTGCTGACGATTTCTCGCTTCAGGCGGTGACGGCGCATGGCCACGGAGAACTTGCTCACCAGGGTTGGCGGGAAAGCGGTTTCCATGTCGCGGGTCAGGTAGTCGTCGTCCGGCACCAGGGAGCCCAGCAGCTGCTCCTTGAGGTCGATCTTGCTGTAGGAGATCAGCACCGACAGCTCGGCACGGGTCAGGCCATGGCCTTGCGCGACACGCTCGTTGATCGCCTCTTCTGACGGCAGGAACTCGATGGCACGATCCAGCTTGCCGCGGCCTTCCAGGTCGTTCATCAGGCGCTTGTATTCGGCAATCCGCGGCAAGGCGCGACGGGCTGCCAGGGACAGGGCCTGGGTCTGCTTGTAGTTGTTGCCCAGCACCAGGCCACCGACTTCGTCGGTCATGCTCGCCAGCAACTGGTTACGTTGCTTGTCGGTCATGTCGCCGGCCTGAACCACTTCGTTCAGCAGGATCTTGATGTTCACTTCGTGGTCGGAGCAGTCCACGCCACCGGCGTTGTCGATGAAGTCGGTGTTGGAGCCGCCGCCATTGAGGCCAAACTCCACACGACCCAGTTGGGTCATGCCCAGGTTACCGCCCTCGCCCACGACTTTGCAGCGCAGTTCGTTGCCGTTCACGCGCAGTGCATCGTTGGCCTTGTCGCCGACATCGGCGTGGCTTTCGCTGCTGGCCTTGACGTAGGTACCGATACCGCCGTTCCACAGCAGATCCACCGGCGCCTTGAGCAAGGCGTTCAGCAGTTCGGTCGGGGTCAGCTTGTCGGCCTCGATGTCGAAGCGCTCTTTCATCTGCTCGGAAATCGCGATGCTCTTCGCGCTGCGCGAGAAGATACCGCCGCCTTCGGACATGATGCTGGTGTCGTAGTCCGACCAGGCCGAACGCGGCAGGTCGAACAGGCGCTGACGCTCGGCGAAGCTCGACGCCGGCTCAGGGTTCGGATCGATGAAGATGTGCAGGTGGTTGAACGCCGCGACCAGCTTCAGCTTGTCGGACATCAGCAAGCCGTTGCCGAACACGTCACCGGCCATGTCGCCGACACCGACCACGGTGATGCTGTCTTCCTGGACATTGATGCCGCGCTCGCGGAAGTGGCGCTGTACGCCGACCCACGCGCCCTTGGCGGTGATGCCCATCTTCTTGTGGTCGTAACCGGCCGAGCCGCCGGACGCAAACGCGTCACCCAGCCAGAAGCCGTAGTCGATGGCGATGCCGTTGGCGATGTCGGAGAAGGTCGCGGTGCCTTTGTCCGCCGCCACGACCAGGTACGGGTCATCGTCGTCATGACGCACGACGTTGGCCGGTGGTACCAGTGCGCCGTCCTTCAGGTTGTCGGTGATGTCCAACAGACCCGAAATGAAGATGCGGTAGCAGGCGATGCCCTCGGCCGCGATCTCGTCACGGCTGCCGCCCAGTGGCAGGCGACGCGGCAGGAAGCCGCCCTTCGCACCCACCGGCACGATCACCGAGTTCTTCACTTGCTGGGCTTTTACCAGGCCCAGCACTTCGGTACGGAAGTCTTCTTCACGGTCGGACCAGCGCAGGCCGCCACGGGCAACGTTGCCGAAGCGCAGGTGCACGCCTTCGACGCGCGGCGAATACACGAAGATTTCGAACTTCGGTACCGGCTTGGGCAGCTCGGGAATCAAGTGCGGGTTGAACTTGAAGCTGAAGTACGACTTGTTATGGCCGTTGGCATCGGTCTGGTAGAAGTTGGTGCGCAGGGTGGCCTTGATCAGGTCCAGGTAGCGACGCAGGATGCGGTCTTCGTTCAGCACCTGGACGTCGTCCAGAGCACTGAGAATCGCGTGTTCCAGACGCTGTTGCTTATCGTCCAGGTCATCGCTGGTCAGCTTGCGCGCCAGGTAGAAACGGGTCTTGAACAACCGGGTCAGCTCGCGGGCGATGTCGGTGTGGTTGTTCAGGGTGCTGGCGATGTAACCCAGGTCGAAGCCCAGGCGGATCTGCTTCAGGTAACGCGCGTAGGCGCGCAGCAGCGCCACGTCACGCCATGGCAGGCCGGCGGTCAGTACCAGACGGTTGAATGCGTCGTTCTCGGCATCGCCACGCACGATGTGGACGAACGCGTCCTGCAGCGTGTCGTTGAGCTGCTGGATGTCGAGTTCCAGGCCTTCGGCGGCAGTGAACGCGAAGTCATGAATCCAGAATTCGCGGCCATTGCTGTGACGCAGGTGATACGGGAACTCGCCCAGCACGCGCAGGCCGAGGTTTTCCAGGATCGGCAGGACGTCGGACAGTGCCAGCGGCGTATCGGCGTGGTACAGCTTGCAATGCAACTGGCGCTGACCGGCGACCTGGCCCAGCGGCTGATAGAAGCTCATCACCAGCGGGTTTTTGTCGCTCAGGCTCAACAGATGCTGCATGTCGACCACAGCGGAATGCGCGGCGAAACGCTCGCGGTAACCGGCAGGGAAGCCTTTCGGGAAATCGGCCAGCACGTTGGTGCCCTGGGCTTCACCGAAGCTCTCGACGGTCAGTGCGGCGTAGTCGTCCTGCCAGCTGCGGCAGGCCTGCACCACTTCTTTTTCCAGCAGCAGCGGGTCGATGTCGAGGCGGTTTTTCGGGTCGACGCGCAGGATCAGCTGCACGCGGGCCAGTACGGACTCGGAGAAGAAGGTCCAGAACTCGCAGTCGGTGGCTTTCAGGCGATCCATCAGCACTTGCTGGATCTTCTGGCGCACTTCGGTGGAGTAGATGTCGCGCGGCACGTAGGCCAGGCAGTAGCAGAAGCGGCCGTACGGGTCTTTGCGCAGGAACACGCGAATCTTGTTGCGTTCCTGGATCTGCACGATCGACATCACGGTGCTGAACAGCTCGTCCACCGGGGTCTGGAACAGATCGTCGCGCGGCAGCACTTCGAGCACCTGCGCCAGTTCCTTGCCCAGGTGAGCCTTGGCCTGGAAGCCGGAGCGGTGTTCGATTTCCTCGACCTTGCGGCGGATGTACGGGATCACCCGCACGCTCTCGCCATACACCGACGAGGTGTACAGGCCCATGAAACGGCATTCCTTGATGACCTTGCCGTTGGCGTCGATTTCGCGGATCGACACGTAGTCCGGGTAAGCCGGGCGGTGTACACGGCTTGGGTGCGCGGCCTTGGCGAACGACAGCAGGGTCGGTTCGCGCAGGTAGTTCACGGCGTAGTCTTCGATGCGCAGGTCATCGTAGGTCAGGCCGGCACGCAGCAGCTTGGTCAGGCCGAGGAAGGAGTCCTTGTCGTAGACGATATGGCCACCATCGGCTTCGTCGCTGACGACGAACTCTTCGTAGCCGAGGAAGGTGAAGTGGTTGCCCACCAGCCATTCCAGGAAGCTCTTGATTTCGTTCTTCTCGTCGCCATCGACGGCGAACTGGCTGTTGTCCAGCTTGGTCAGAATCTCCTGGACCTTGGCCTTCATCGGCTCGAAATCGCCGACGGCCACGCGGACTTCACCGAGCACCTGCTCCAGCTCTTTGCTCAGCACATTGAGCTCGGCGGTGTTGGCGCAGCGGTCGATTTCCAGGTACATCAGCGATTCTTGCTGAATGTCGTCGCCCTGGGTGCCTTTAGGCAGGATTTCCAGCAGCTCGCCCTTGCTGCCACGACGCACGCTCAGCACGGTGGTTTGCAAGGTATGGATGCTGTAGCCGCGGCGGTTCAGCTCGGTACGCACCGAGTCCACCAGGAATGGCAGGTCGTGGTGCAGCACTTCGACCGCCGTGTGGGTCGACTGCCAGCCGTGGCGTTCGTAATCGGGGTTGAAGACGCGCACTTGCGGTTGCGCGTGATCGAAGCGCTCAAGCAGGCGCCATGCAGAAAGGGTGCAGCCAGCAAGGTCGGACAACCGACGCTGGGTCAGCTCGTCAAGGGAAATGATGCCGAAGAATTGTTCAGCGAACAGCGCCACTTGTGGCAGTGCCTGTTCACTGATGTGCTGCGCCAGTGCCGCTTGCAGTTGGTGCTGGAAGTCGGCTTTGCTGGCTGCGGTGAAGAACGCCATCTGTGGTACTCCGCTTGGGCTTGTTATTGATGGAAGCGTCGCGCGAAACCCCTTTCGGGGCTACGTTTCAAAGCTAGCCGTCACCCGGTTCCTGATTCTCGGGCAGAGGAAACAGGGTGACAGGTGGGTGAAGCTGGACGAGACGCTCAGGTCACATTCACCTTCCGTGAATGGGCATCTGCAAAAACGACTGGCCACGGTTTGCTCCAATGTCTTTACAGGTATCCATTGGTTGCGCAGCTTAACCAGTGCGGCAAGGCCCGTGCTTGCGGTGCTGCGACATATTCGGTCATCGGCACGCTGCTCAAGGCATGCGCATCGAACAACACTAGCAGCCGTGTCGAAAAAAGGCGGTTTTCTGTCCGGTTTTACGGTACATGCGTACCAGAAATGACCGGTAACACACTGAGTGTTCGGCGCGCGGCCTTGGACGCTCGGGTGAGCAGAGGCTTTTTTGGGGGGAGTTCGGTAGGCGTGTTTGCCGTTCGCCTACCGTGAGAAAGCCCGTTGTGGAGAGGCTCGACAACGGGCTTTTCAGTACCTCTGAAAAGACAAAACCCCAACTGCTTTCGCAATTGGGGTTTCGGAATTTAATCTTGACGATGACCTACTCTCACATGGGGAAACCCCACACTACCATCGGCGATGCATCGTTTCACTTCTGAGTTCGGGATGGGA